>JAEUSO010000008.1:22401-31062 GCA_016788605.1 Candidatus Kapaibacterium sp.
CAGCGGATTGATTGTGCCGGGCAACGAATGGTCGCACGTGGCAATGGTCGTCACGCCCGATAGCGTCACACTCTACCTGAACGGCATTCCCTCGACGCATCGCATCAAATCCGACTCTCTGGATTTTTCATCTGCGCTGTTGCGGATTGGTCAAGACCGCGGGTGGGGCGCAACGCGCAATTACTCAGGCGAAATGGACGAGATATGTATCTTTAACCGCGCACTCTCGCGCGATGAAATTCGCGGCATGATGCACTTGCTCCGCAGCGAAACAGACACAACGGTGCTTGCCTATTACCAAGCCAACGAGCCGGGCGGCACGGCGGTCTATGATGTGCGTAACGGCAACGACGGGATGATTAACGGACGGACGGAGCGGGTACTCTCGTCAGTGCCGGTGGGTGTGGGCGAAAGCACGGTATTGCACTCGAAACAAGAGCAACGCTACACTGCGCTCGGAGCTACCTGTGTGCTTGCCGGAAATGATATTGCACAACGTGTGGTTGCGGTAACGCGGCTTACAACGCCGCCCTCGCCGATGCCTGCCAACTCACCGAGATTCAGCGGACATTGGTGGATTCTCCGCTCGTGGAATGATGCACAGCCCGCCGCTGCTTCCGTGCTTGCGCCGGATACGGTATATCTGACAATCGGTGCAATCGGCAAGGGCGATGCACAAGCACCCGGCAATCTGGTTGTCTTTCAACGGCGCGCCAACGAATACCGTCCCGAATGGCAGGAGTGCCGTGCGGTTGCGACGGATACGCTTCGCGGCATTGCGGCGTTTGCGCTGTGTGTAAATGACACGCTCGGTCAGTTTGTAAGTGCCACACGCGGCGATTCGCCGCTCTCGGCGGATGGCGACCACTCCAACGCCGACCTGCGCGTGTATCCCAATCCGGTGGGCGATGTACTCACCGTCATTCTTCCCGAGGATGTGATTGCGTCGCCGGTTGGACAAGCAGTAGAGTTACTCTCGCCGCTTGGTCAGGTATTGCGCCGCATTCCCGTCACGGGTGCAGTCATGTATCTTGACATGAGTAATGAACCAAGCGGTATGTACATCCTCCGCGCCGGACGCAGGATTGCACGGGTGGTGCGGTAGGTGGGGAGGCACAACAACGGATATTTATTGGAAGCATAACGCCATAACGCACGGGCAACGGCGGACTGTGCTTTCCGGCAGGTGGTAGTAGCGGGCGGAGCGATAAGGTGCGATGCCGTTTGTGAAACCGCCTGCTGCTCCGAATGATTTCCTGCTGTATCTTGCGCCGTCATCACTCTTTGCAACCCAACGCACATTATGAAACAATATCACGACCTACTTGAGTATATCCTGACCAACGGCACGCCCAAAGGCGACCGTACCGGAACCGGCACTCTCTCGGTGTTCGGCTACCAGATGCGCTTCGACCTTGCCGAAGGATTTCCGCTTGTCACCACAAAAAAACTCCATCTGAAATCCATCGTCCATGAACTGCTGTGGTTCTTGCGCGGCGATACCAATGTGCGCTACCTGAACGAGAACGGCGTGAGTATATGGGACGAATGGGCGGATGCCGATGGCAATCTTGGTCCGGTATATGGGAAGCAATGGCGCTCGTGGAGCGGTGCCGGCGGCGAAACGGTGGACCAAATTGCAAATGTGGTGCGCATTCTCAAAAGCAATCCCGACTCGCGGCGCATGGTGGTGAGTGCGTGGAATGTTGCCGACCTGCCCGCTATGAAATTAGAGCCGTGCCATGCTCTCTTTCAGTTCTATGTTGCCGGTGGCAAACTCTCGTGTCAGCTCTATCAGCGCTCGGCGGATGTCTTTCTTGGTGTTCCGTTCAACATCGCCTCGTATGCGCTGCTTACCATGATGATGGCGCAAGTGTGCGGACTCGGCTGCGGTGACTTTGTCCATACCTTTGGCGACGCACACCTCTATAACAACCACCTCGACCAAGCGCGACTGCAACTGACGCGCGAACCCTATCCGCTGCCAACGATGCGTATCAATCCGCACATCACCGAGATTGACGGCTTCACCTACGGCGACTTCGAGCTGCTCGACTATCAGGCGCACCCGCATATTAAAGCGCCGGTTGCCGTGTAAGCACCTCAAGCGTATCGCCCGCCGAAAGCCGACCGTGCTTTTGCCGGTGAATCAAGTACACGCCCATATTCACATTATTCGCTTCGGTGCGGTAGCGCGCCAGCGTCCGCAGCGGCTCTTTGCCTTGCGCGGCGGTCTCTTGGTCAATCGTTGTTATCACGCAGCGCGATGTCTTCTTCACACAGTCGAACATCATCCCGCCGATGCTGCACGTCAGCCACGTGTCTTCTTCATACGGTTCAAGCGTTTTCTCCGAACCGGCGACAATGATATTTGCACGGAAGCGGTTCACCGGCGCGGGCGATTCAAGCCGCGAGTTCAATTCATTCAGTGATGCCATGCTCATCAGATGCAGCGGATATCCGTCGCCGAAATGCACACGGTCGTCGTTGACGGCGCGTTGCGGATTCACCCTCCGCCCGAAGTCGCGCACCATTCGCACAAGGCGGCACGGAGTTCCGATCGCATCGCTGAGTACGCGGGCAACACCGTCACCTTCGTCATGGGCATCCACCTCGCTGCTCCACACGCGCACTTGCCTCCGCCGCTCCGCATCATACTCAAGCGGAACAGTCACCGTATCGCCCTGTGGCGTGGCAATCCGCAACCCGCCGCCGTCAATCGCCGGACGGAATCGCGCCAGCACCGGAAACTCCCGCTGTGTGATAAACACACCTTGCATATCCGTCAGCATCCACGCACGGTCGTAGCACAAACCGAACTCGTCAAGCTCCGCCTGCCCAAGCGCAATCCCCGCCATTGATTTTACGGGGTAGATATGGAGCGAGGTTATACGTATCATACACAGCACCTCACTGTCAAAGACAGTATCAAACATCTGTTATTACGTGACGGGACGGCATCAACCCTTGCGCTTCCGCACGTCCCTATTCCTGCCGGAGAGGGCAGTCGTCTTCCGCTCCTATAGTTCCGCCTCATCATTCCAACAATACCCGCTGTTCCGCACCCCGTTCCGCAACCATTGCCACACGTTTTGCTCGGATGCGCGAGATAACAAGCGCAGCGGCAACTTCCGCGCCCGCAACCACCGCCATCGCACCCGCAATCGAGCCGTCAATCCACAGCGCAATCCAATAGCCCGCCACCGCGCACACAATCCCGAACACACACGCAAGCGCGGTCATTCGCCCAAGCGATGCCGTCAGCAAATATGCTGCTGCGGGTGGTGCGGTAAAAAGCGCAACCACGATAATCGCACCCACCGACTCGAACGCCGCAACCGTTGTCATGGAAATGCACGACATCAGCACATAGTGCCAGAGCATCGGTGCAATGCCAAGCCCCGCCGCAAGCGCAGGGTCGAACGTGGTCAGTGTCAGTTCCTTCCAGCCCGATGCAAACACAACTGTAATCACGCCAAGAACAACCGTCATCATCACCACCGCACGCGGAATCAACTTCCCGCCCGCGTCGAGCATATCAAGCGGCACGTAGGCAATCTCGCCGTAGAGTACGCAATCCTGGTCAAGGTCAATGTTCGATGAAAACACACTGATAAGCAATACGCCCAACGCAAAGAGCCACGTGAACGTAATCCCGATGGACGCATCCTGCTGCACCCGCGCCCTGCGGTGCATTGTTTCGATAAGAAAAGACGCAAGCAATCCCACCGCGCCCGCGCCAATCAGCATCACGCTCATCGAGCGCGACCCCGTCAGTAAAAATGCAACGGCTATTCCGGGTAGCACCGCGTGCGAAATCGCATCGCCCACCATCGTCATGCCCTTTAGCACAAGAAACGTCCCGCACAGCGCGCAGCATATTGCCACAAGCGAGCCGGTCAGGAGTATCCATGCAGTTCCGTCCATGATATTCTATTTCTGTTTTAGTGATTCCGCGCTTATCTCCCGCGTCCAAAGCATCACGCCCGCACTGTCATACACCGTCAGCGTCAGCATTCGCTTGCCTTGCTCGCCAGCAACATCAATCGTGGCAAAATTGCGCTTGCCGACGAATGTTCCATCCACACGCAGCGAGTTCGCCTCGGTGGCGGCTTTCTCGTTCGGACCCGATGTCAGCGGCGAGACGGTGAAATCATAGATGGGAAATTCGCCCGCCTGTTTCAGCAGCGAGAGTTCGGTGTGGTGGCGGTCGCCCGTCAGAAAGATAACGCCGCGAATGTTCTCTTTATGGATAGCGTCTATCAGTGCGCTCCGCTCCGCAGGATAGGTTGCGTAGTTCTCGTAGAGAGCCGCGCTATTGAGCACCTGTCCGCCGATGCACACAAGCTTGAAGGTGGCGTTCGAGGAAACAAGATTGTCAATCAGCCAATCGAATTGCTCTTTGCCAAGAATCGTGCGCTCGCCGCCTTTCCTGCCGTCGGGCGAACGATACCACCGGTTGTCGAGCAGGAAAATATCCATGTCGCCGGTGCTGAACATTGAAGTAATGCCGCCGCGTTCGCCGATGCCATACGAGGGGTTTGCCCAAAACCGCGTAAAGGCGCGGCGCGTTTCGTCTTTGCCCGCAAAGCCGCGGTCGCTGTCGTTCGGACCGTAGTCATGGTCGTCCCATATTGCAATGTTGCTGCATGCGGCAAGCAGCGGCTGCATTTCGGGCAGCGAGCGTGTATGCGTGTAGCGGTGGAATATTCCCGTGCGCGTGTCTTCGTCGGCGGGACGGAGGTACGTGTTGTCGCCCAACCACAGCATGAGGTCGGGTTTGGTGCGGGCGATGGCGGTAAAGATGCCGTAGTCGCCGCCGTAGGGTTTGCCGCTGCGGTCGTAGGGTTCGTCGTTGATGTACGTACACGAGCCGAGTGCGAAGCGCAATGCGGGCGGCTGCGTGCGATACAGCCAGTTCGCCGGTGTGCGAAACCTCATGGGGTACGGACGCTGTACCCGCTTGCCATTGATATGCAGTTCATAGAAATAGGTTCTCCCCGGCAGCACCGAATCGGCAATGCAGGTTGCGGTAAAGCCCGCAAGCTTTTCCGTCCGTACGGTGTCGGTGGTGTAGCGGCGGGCGGGCGTTGCGCTATCGTAGTACATAAAGTGAACCCGCGCCGGAGCGGTGGTTTGCGCCCAGAGTTTCGCCTCGCGCATCTGCACTGCGCCCACCATCGGACCCGATTGCAAAAGCGTCTGCGCGTTAGTGCTGATGTGTATCAATGCGGCGGTCAGGCATACCGCAAGCCATAGGTATCGTTGTTGTTTCATGGTTTCTGTGAGTAATCAACATCACGAAACTACGGTGCAGGGCGGGAAGCCGTACACGTTGTGCTGTCGGGCTGGGCTGTATCTATCGTGATTTTGTTCAGATATGCTTCGCAAACGGCACCGCGCCTTTAGTTTCACCACCACCCGCACTCTGCCGGAAAGGACAGCCCGTCATCGCCCATGCGTTACGGCGTTATGCTTCTAACAAATACCGTTTGCAGTATTCAAACCAAATGCTAAGTTGCGGTAAAGAGTTATGTGTGTGTTGCAAACACGCCGGTAAGCATAATCCTTCGGACCTCGCCTACCGCCCTCTCCATTATCGACTATTCTATGACGACCGTGGTAACTTTAACGGGATGAGCTTGTAACGCACATTTTGGGGTGACTTTGTTGAAAACTTTTAAGGACAACATTTGTCCTTGACAAAATTAAAACCCTAACTTTGGACAATAATTGTCCTTGACAAATGAGTAAGAATAAAGTAACAACATTTGCTGAACAAGTCAGAACGCTAAGAGAAGAAGCAAAGCTTTCTTTGAGAGAGGTTGCTGAAAAAATCGGTATTGATACTTCTCTGCTTGGCAAGATAGAACGCAACGAAAGACAGCCAACAAAGGAACAAATCAAACAGGTTGCAAAGTATTTCAAACTTGACGAGAAAGAAATGATGAAAGAATATCTAAGCGACCAAATCGCTTACAGAATTTTGGAAGAAGAAGCGGACCTTGACACATTGAAAGTTGCTGAAAGAAAAGTGCAATATTTAAAAACCAAGCTATGACCTATTACAAAAGAATAAGAGAATTAAGCAAGCATGTTCCAGCAACTTTGGTTGACTTCGGTTTGCCCCGTGACCCATCACGAACACCGACACAAGCATCTTCAAACTTTATCACGAACAAAGAGCAAGGTGATTGGGCTGAAAATCTTGTAACAAGAGCAATCAATGAAACTTCTAAAAACTTTGTTGCTGTTAAGTACGGCAAGTCAGACGACTTGGTTGCAGGTGAAGATGGCTTTGATAATTTCTATCAGGACTTTCAAAGTGAGCTTGACACAATTGGTAAGCGACCCGACTTACTCATTTTCAAAACATCTGACTTTGACAAAAATTTAGGTTACGACATCAGCCAAATTCCTCACAACAAAATCACTGACTATGTAAAGAAAGCAGTTGCAGGAATTGAAGTTCGTTCAAGTGCTTTTCTGATTGACAAATACGAAGCTGCAATGCAAGTGAGAACTGAAAAATTCTCACTTCATGCAATTCAGACCAGAGACAAAATACTTGCAGAGTTCACAGACATACTTGAACATCCAACGAGAAGTAAATACATTCCAGTTTTACAAGGCATTACATCCCAAACTTTAAGCGTTACAGATTTTAAAGTTCCTGGTTGGAGTTCATCGGAAAGATTGGTTCAACTTAATGACTTGTTTAAGGAATTAAAGAGAGCAATCAAAGAAGTTCAGAAAAGAGATTTCCTTTCTATCACTCCAAAAGTTGAGGACATCAAAGTAGTTTACAAGTGGATTGAGACTTTCAATGTTCCTCATTTTTATTTTCAAGTTTTCTTTGACAAGGTTTATGGAATTTCATTTGAGCAAATTCTTGAGATAATATCCGACCCCGACAAAGAAGATGTTATATTCTCTGTTGAAGCAGACACCAAAAATCAAAACAAAACCACAATTAAAATCAACTCCAAAAGTGGAGCTCAGATTGCCTATAAGATTGACGAACCGAAACATGAAAGTGTTCGCAAGGAAATGGGCAGAGGACGATTACTGTTCTATGTAACATTCAAAGGCGGCACTGCTTATTTAGATGTTGCCAACTTGTGCGGAGTATTAGGAATAAACCAAAAAGATTTCTGATGCTGGCAACAAAAGAACATATCGCAACCAACGAACCAGAGAAAGAATATTCTCAATTCGTTTCATTGGAACACAGAAAGAAGTTTGCACAGTTCTTTACTCCTTTTCTCATTGCTCAATTCATGGCGAAATGGGTTACAGCAAACAAGAAATTGCAAACAGTTCTTGACCCTGCTTTTGGTTTAGGAGTTTTTGCAAGAGCAATCCGTCAAACAAATAAAGAGTGTTCTATTAAAGGATTTGACATTGATGAAAATATTTTTCGGCAAGCCGCAAATATCTTTGACAAAGATAAGAACACTTCTATTCAATTGAAGGATTACATGTTTAACGATTGGGAAAATCGTTATGATGGAATTATTTGCAATCCCCCATACTTCAAGTTTCACGATTACGAAAACAAAACAACTCTGAAAGAGATTGAAGAAAAGTTGGGATTGAAACTTAACGGCTTTACAAATCTCTATACACTATTTCTTTTAAAATCAGCTTATCAATTAAATGTAGGTGGCAGAGCCGCCTACATTATTCCGTCAGAGTTTTTGAATTCCGATTACGGCAAATTGGTGAAGTCATATCTAATCAAAAACAAACTGCTTCGCTACATCATCATTTTTGACTTTGAGGAAAATGTTTTTGATGATGCTTTGACTACTGCTTCAATTCTGCTTTTCGCAAACGACAATGAAAAATCAGAAGTTGAATTCATAAACATTAAAACTCTTGATGAACTTTTTGATTTGCAGAAAAAGTTTTCTGCATATCCGAGAATCAAATCAGAAAATGCTATTGCATTTTCAAAACTCAATCCAGACATAAAGTGGAGAGCATATTACCAAGAGCAAAACGCAACAAGATTTAAAAACCTTGTGCCTTTTTCCAACTTTGGAAAAGTTGTTCGTGGCATTGCGACAGGTGCAAACGAGTATTTTACTTTCAACCAGTCAAAGGCAAAGCAATTCAACATTAATGAAAAGTATTTGTTGTCTTGCATTACTAAGTCAGTTGATGTTGATGGTGCATTTTTCACAACTGATGATTTTGAAAACCTGAAGCAGCAAGACAGGTTTGTTTATTTGCTTAATGCTATTGAACCGACAGAACCATCATTAAAAAAATACCTTGCAAAAGGAGAAGTCGAAGAAGTTCACAAAAAGTTTTTGACGGCAAGCCGTAATCCTTGGCACACGTTAGAGAACAGACCTCCTTCCCCTATTTGGGTTTCTGTTTTCAATCGTAACGGACTTCGTTTCATTCGCAACGAAGCAAAGATTAGCAACCTCACGACTTTCCACTGTATATACCTGAATATGTTTTCAGAGCCAAAGGTTGATTTGCTATTTGCTTACCTACTTACCGACATTTCAAAAGACATCTTCAACGACAACCGAAGAGAATACGGTAATGGCTTACAAAAATTTGAACCTAACGACATCAACAAATCTTTGATGGTTGACATTGACAGAATAGAAAAGAAGGACGAAGAAAAGATTTTAGAACTCT
>JAEUSO010000090.1 GCA_016788605.1 Candidatus Kapaibacterium sp.
ACCCTCCCCGACAGGGAGGGCTTTTCAATCACCGACGATTCCTTCACCCTCTCCGTCGGAGAGGGACGGGGAGAGGATAGGATGGTGGCAATCCCTCGCGGCGACCTCGACATCAAAGGTAAGGGAACGATGAGAACATTTTTCTTGGAGCGGAAATAACACACGAAGCATTACACCGTGAAGTCAAGGAATGATGATGGATACATCGGTTCGGCTATCATCCCGCACTCTCCGGCACAAGCGTAGCCATGGCATCAACAAGGTACTCGATTTCGATGCGGAGTTCGGCGGCAAGCGGGTTCATCTCCGCAATGGTTTCGCATTGTTCAAGGCGTGCGGCAATGCCAAGCAGCGGTTTCATATTTAAGTTCAGTGCTGTGGATTTTATCGCATGTGCCGCGCTGCGCAGAGCCGGTGTATCCATTCGCACAAGCAGCTCCTCAATCTCGGTTTGTTTTTGCTGCAAAAAAACAGAGGTGTCGGGAAGAATCCCAAGTATTGATTGCCTGTCCAATCCGGTTGATTCTACCACTGCGTCAATATCAATGTGCTGTTGTACCGACATATCCGCCGTGGTGCGTTCTGCGGCACCGTTGTGTTCCCTTGCGGGCATCAACCACTGTTGCATCATTTTCTGAACAGATGTTCTGACAACCGGCTTGCTCAGGTAGTCGTTCATCCCCGCTTCGATGCACCGCTCGCGCTCGCCGGAAACCGTTCCCGCCGTCAGTGCTACAATCGGCACGTGTTGCATCGAGTCCATCCGGCGGAGTTGCTTGGTGGTATCATATCCGTTGATGCCGGGCATCTGAATATCCATGAAGACAAAGCCGGGGGTTTCGCTCTTGCAGAACTCTAACGCCTGAAAGCCGTCGTATGCCTCGAGTACACGTGCTTGCGGCATGATGTTTTTCACGATGCTCTTTGCAAGAAACATATTCACACGGTTGTCTTCCACAATCATCACCGTCATATTTCTACTACTTAAAGGTTGCAATTTCTCGAACTCTTGGGTCTGTTGTACGCGCTCGTTATGTAAGTGCAACAAGCGGTCGCGCAGGGCAAGTACGCCTGCCGGTTTGGGCAACCATTGAACATCCGCAAATTCACGGCGCGCAACGTCGGCACGCTCTGCATCGTCACCCATGATGATAATCGGTTGATCGGTGTGCGTAAGCGCAAGGTCGTTGCGAATATGGCGTATCATCTCGGTGCATGGCACATCGTTCAGGGAATCGTCGGTCAGCATGACATCGTAGCGCCGCCCGCTTCGCAGAAACTCCAATGCTTCCGTTGCACTTGATGCAAACTCCGGCGCAATGCCCATCATCTGCACCATATCGGCAATACCATGTTGCACCCGTTCGTTACCGTCCACCACAAGGATTGTTTTGATATAGTCGTTTATTCCCGCAAGCTGTGATTGCAGAGTGCTTTCCTTCAGGATAGGAACGTCAACCTCGAAGAAGAATGTGCTGCCTTTTCCAAGATTACTCTCAACATGCAAACGGCTTTCCATTAGATTCAACAGCCGGTTGGTAATGGCAAGCCCCAGACCTGTGCCACCGAAGCGTTTGGTTGTCGAGGCATCGGCTTGGGTGAAGAGGTCGAATATCTTTTGCTGATGCTCGCATGCAATGCCGATACCGGTGTCGCGCACGGCAAAACATAGTATGATATAGCCGCTTTTGCCACTCTCTTTGCATTCCAGGCGTAATTCCACCTCGCCGGTTTCAGTGAACTTCACCGCATTACTGAGCAGGTTGATGAGAATCTGCTTCATGCGCATGCTATCTATCCGTACTGTATCCGGCACATCGGGCGCAATCGTCATCAGAAGTTCTATGTTCTTGTTGCGGGTTTGATAGCGCACCACTTCGGTAACTTGGTGCATGACGTGGCGCATGGTACAGTCGTCGTCGGAAAGCTCAAATTTTCCTGATTCGATTTTTGAGAAATCTAAAATGTCATTGATAAGTTCAAGCAGTGTTGTCGCCGATTCATGAATGGTCTGCATGTATTCGCGCTGAACGGAATCAAGGTTCGAGCTAAGCAGCAGATCGGTGAACCCGATAACGCCGTTGAGCGGTGTGCGAATTTCGTGGCTCATGTTGGCAAGGAAATCCGACTTGGCTTTGCTTGCGGCTTCGGCTTCCATTCGCGCTTGGATTAAATCGCGTTCCACATCCTTCTGATGTGTGATGTCAATCATAATCCCGCGCAGCTTTACTACTGTGCCGGTTTCGTCGTGAATCAAGGTGACGATATCGCGCAGCCACAACAACGAACCATCGGCTGCAATCATGCGGTACTCGAATGTATGGTCTTCATTGCGTCTGATGGAATCCAAACAATACTGCACTGCATTATCACGGTCATCTTCATGAATATGGTTCACCCAAAATTCAGGGTCATATATCCACTGCTCGACGGGATAGCCGAGAAGCCGCTCCGCCTGCTGACTAACGTATGTATAACGGAATTCCGGCAGGTCAACCTCCCATACAATACCATCCACGGTATTGATAAGATTTGAATAAGCATCGCGCGATTCCTGAAACTCAAGTTCAATCCGTTTTTGCTTGTCAATATCCTGAAACGCACCATACAAGCGCACCGGTTTTCCGTCAAGCGTTTCCACCATACCAATAGAGCGCACCCACTTTTCGTTCCCTTTTGCAGTTACCAAAATCGACTCAACTTCATACGAAGTCCCTTTTTCAATCGCTTCATTCACGACGCGAATAATTGTATCGCGGTGATGACCTTCCTTGTAGAAGTTAATTGCCGTAGCAAGGTCGGGGATATACGAACGCTCAACTTCATGAATATCCTTGGTGATATCTGTCCAGTATGCAGTTTGTGTTGCAAGATCAACCTCCCATCCGCCTACAACCGCCATACTGCTTGCTTGCTCAAGAAATTGCCTTGTCCGCTTGAATTCTTCTTCCGCGATTTTCCGCTCTGTTATATCCTCATGAATACCATACATAATGAGCGGCTTGCCATCCGCCGACCATGTTTCCACTTTGCCGCTATCGCGTATCCACACCCAGTGACCATTTTTGTTGCGGACACGCATCTCTGCGTTATATACATCCTTAATACCGGCAAAATGTGCCCGAAGTTCTTCATCCACCCGTGGAATATCGTCGGGATGCACCATTACCGACCACGTCCCGTTTCTAAAGTTTTTTGCTTCATCATACGTGTACCCAAGCATCTCCGCCCATCGCTCGTTTATAACCAAGACGCCAGTTTCAATATTCCATTCCCATGTTCCAATGTTAGTACTGCGTATTATTTGCTCATTTCGGCTGTGTTCACTTTCCAGCAGTTCTTTGTATTTCAGAAGTTCCGTAATATCTTTACCGTAGCACTGAATTTCTATCACGTCACCATTATCATTGGTCACTCCGATAAACGTCCACTCGGTATGAATAATGGCATTGGCATTCGTAATTTTTCTGAACTCTATTCCATGAGGAATATGGGGCGATACAAAACACTTTTTGATAACCTCCATACATAAGGGTATGTCTTCGGCATATACATGGTTCAACGCTGACTTGCCTATTATTTCCGAAGGATCATTTATACCCATTTGTTTGCAAAAGTATGTATTCACATAAGTGGTGATACCATTGCTATCGGCTGTTAATGCACAGACCGCCTGTTCGTTCAACACATCTTCAAACCTCTTTCTTGTAACCGCGGTTTCAATTTCGGCGGCGCGCTCATTCGTTATGTCGCGGTGGACACCAAGCAGGTATTCCGCTTCGCCATTTGAGTTGCGGTACACATAGATACTGCATTCAATCCAGACGGTCGTTCCGTTTTTGTGCTTAAAGCGCAGTTTTTGTATGTACGGCTCATTGACCGTATCGAGCTTCGAATAAAACTCCTGCTGAGCGATTGCATAATCGTCGGGATGGACGAGCGTCGTCCACAGCATGTTTGTGTCTTCGACCTCGTCGGCTGAATAGCCCAACACTTCCCACAGCCGCGAGTGCATCCACTGCCTGTCGGGTTCTTTCACATTCATATACCATACACCATCCACGGTGTGCTGTTGCAAAAACGCCACAAGTCCGCTTTGTGATTGCAGTAATTCTACGAGTTCCTGTTTTGCGCTGTCAGGTGCTGTCATGGTGATTTTTCCTTTTCGGAAGTTTTTTTATTCATCCGTCTTACAGAGGCAAAATACACACCACATACGTATTGCTGTTTCTTCATCCGTCGTTAGCAATGGATAGCATGCCAGACACAACCCGTTGAGTAGATTTGCACGAATCACTCACCGAACGGCTACAATAGATGTCAGGCACTCTCTCCACATCGTCACAATATACCCGCGAGCAAACGCTTGCCCTTGCCACCGACCGCCATTTGATTGTGAGTGCCGGAGCGGGGTCGGGTAAAACAAGCGTGCTTGTTGAGCGATACATTCAGATTCTTCTTTCCGGAACAGACCCGCGCCACATTGTTGCCATTACCTTTACCCGCAAAGCCGCTGCCGAGATGCTGACCCGTATCGGCAGCCGATTGGATGCCCGCTTCGAAAACGCAACTACGCCCGATGAACTCCGCCTGCTGCGCCACGTGCGCGAGCGACTTACTAATGCACGCATAAGTACGATACACTCGTTTTGCAGCAGGTTGTTACGCGAGTTTCCCATCGAAGCCGGTGTCTCGCCCAACTTTACCGACTTGCAGGAAAGTGAACTTTTTACGATTCGTCAGCGAGCTGTTACCGAGGTTATGGAGCAGTGGCTTGAGGATGAATCCCGCCGCGAGAGAGCACGGAACCTGATGTTGGATATTGACCGGCAAACCGTGTTTGATATACTGATGTCGCTTGCCGCCCATAGCGAGGATACGGCACTGCTGAACGACTTTTATCGAGCAACCACCGACGCTGAAATCCTCGCACGCCGCACATCTATCTTCCGCTTAATGCTTGGAAACGGGCTTTCTGAGCAGCTTTCAGCACTTTCCACACTCTTTCCCCACAGTGTGGAAATCGCAAACCCCTCGAAGGACTTTGCTACAGCACTTGGTGCATACAATGAGTTTTTGCTCCACAATTTGCCGTTTATTCATTCCAATGATTTTGATGAATTCTGCTCTGCATTATCAGGTCTTCACGCCGTTCTCTCAACATTATTCACAGCAACGTACACACCGCGAAAACGGGTTGCCCAGTTTATTGAATCGTCAGGGCTTTTCTATCCGTGGGATGTATCGGCTTCGTTCGCAGAACTGCTCGACGGCATTGTTTCTTCGTTTGAGTACCGTATGTTCGACGAACAGATGGTTGCCCATGCCCGCACGTTAAACGACATGGCGGAACACGCGCTAATACTCATACACGACGAGAAAGATGAGGCGGGCGGGCTTGACTTCGACGACATGCAGCAACGGTGTTTGGCATTACTCGATAACGAATCAGTACGTAGTTCTCTTCGTCGTTCAATCCGCTATCTGATGCTTGATGAGTTTCAGGATACGAATCCCCTACAATACAGTATTGCAAAGAAACTTGTTGAAGCATTGGATTCGCCGGAGGCAAACGGCGGAACGAATATCTTCATCGTGGGTGATGCAAAGCAAAGCATTTACGGATTTCGTAATGCCGATGTGCGCGTTTTTGCCGAAGCGAGACAGGATGTTATCGCCGCCAATGATTCACTCCTACAACGCGGTGTTGCGGGCGGTACATTCACGAACAGCGAGTTTGGTACTATAGCAATGAGCGATTCGGAGCAGCATGGCGACATTCGCTTGAACGCATCGTTCCGGCTTGTTCCCCAACTTGTTGCATTTGTCAATCGCGTTTGCCGGACTGTGATGCCCGCCGAACAGCACGGATACGATGTTGCCTACGAAGAGATGATTGCCTCGCGTCCGGCATCCATTTCACAACCGGCGCATATTGAGTTTCTTGCCGCACAGCGTCATGCAGCATCAGCGCAATCTTCTGATGAGGTAAAAGCACGCGCTGCACGGCATCAACGCGAGCATCCATCCGAGGCAGAACTTATAGCCCAACGGATTGACGACATTGTGAACGGTGCATCTCCGCTACACATTTATGCGTCAACGGGATTCCGCCCAGCCGGCTATGGTGATATTGCCATCTTAGCACGGAAGAAAAACATCTTTTCTAAACTTGCCAAATCACTCGCAGCGCGTGGTATTCCGTATCATATTCATGGTGGAACGCCGTTCTTCCAACAGCCCGAAATTCTTGATATGATGTCCATTCTTGAGTTTTTCAACAACCCGTCGAATGACATTGCCCTTGCAGCGGTACTTCGATCACCGTTCTTTGCGTTACGTTCTTCAGATTTGTTTTTACTAACGCTTGATTCGGAAGGTGATTCTCTATGGGAGAAGTTTCGCCATGCCATTCATCAGCATTCCTCCGCACTTGAGCCGCATGTTCACGAATCGTTTTCCACTCTATGTGCGCTACTTTATGTTGCACCTCATATACCCATTCCTCAGCTTATTCGCAGAGTACTGCATTCCACACTTTGGTATGGCGTTACTGCTACGGATGTTCGCGCTGATGAGATGACTGCCAACATAGAGCATCTGCTTATGCTTGCCCGCGAATTCGAGGGTAGGGGATTCAAGAACTTATATGATTTTGTAGCCGAGCTACGGACAAGTGCTGCAATCAGCAAAGGCAGTGACGGTCCATCCGCCCAAATGAATACCGACAGTGTTGCGCTAATGACGATTCATGCCTCGAAAGGTCTGGAATTTCCGATTGTCGTGCTTGCTGATACTAATAGCTCGTCACGAACATCATCGCTATATTCAATCCATGACTCGCTCGGACTCTGTTTTTCTCTCTACAACGACCAAGATAAGAAGTTGGTCGGCTCACCACTCGCAATCGCGTCGCGCGGTGTTATCAATGCAAAGGAAGATGCAGAAGCAAAACGGTTGTTGTATGTTGCTCTTACCCGTGCAAAAGACCATTTATTCTGTTCAATGACGTTAAAAGTGAATCACAAAAGCGATGGAACACAGTCATTAACTCAACCTTCCCAGTTTGCATCTATGCTTCTCCATGCCGCTGAATTTGCCATTGAGATTCCAACAAACCGGACTACAGAGTTACGCGATTCTATCCGTATTACCGCTCAAGCCGCGCCAGAACCTATATTATATCAGATTCACTTTACCACTACGATACCACAACAACATTATACTCACTTTAGTACCGCAGCACCATCACCAATTCATCCTGACTTATCTGCACGCATCCAATCACAAAGTCGTGGTGAAATATACTCAGCATCACAACTCCTTTTGTATTTGAGCAATCCCACAGCATATATCCATCGTTACAAATTAGGTATGCCCGTTGCCGAGGATGAGCGACTTCGCGCACCCCAAAACAGCATACATGAACATGATTCAATACAGGGTACGCTTGCCGGTACGGTTATACATCATGCACTTGCCCATATTCATGAATGGTGCGACCATGACGGTAGAATCAATGATGCCAAGTTACAGGACCGAGTTGCAACATCAGGCATTTCATTATCGATTGCTGTGCAAGGTGAACTGTACGCCCGTGTTTTGCAAGATATACGCGCCTTATGTTCAACGAATTTTATTCGGCAATCATTACCCTCAATCATACCATCCCCCAAAGAGCAGTCCCTTATAATGCCTCTTGGTGATGATTTTCTTCAGGGTACACTTGATATGATTTTCAATAACGGTGGTGTGTACGAAGTGTGGGATTGGAAGACCAATCGAATCAGCGAAACTCCGCCCGACGCATGGCTTCAGCATTACCGGACTCAACTTCAGGTGTATGCGTACCTTTTGCTCCACGCTTATCCTAATCAACCACATTGCACTGCCCGTTTAATTTTCACACGTGATGGCAGTGATGTCTCAATGACCATTCACCGATCAGATTTACCAATGCTCACTGAACAATTTCAAAAAGCATTGTTAGAAATGAAATGAAATCAATTCACAGTCCTAATCTTTGATAAATTTCGTGCAGGTGACGGTTCCATTGTTGGCAACCACTTTCAGTATATATATACCAACCGGTACATCCGATACATTCATTGATGGTTCGAATGCTGTTCGTACTAAACTGCCGTTCACATTCATCAGTTCTGCTTTTACTATTGGTGCTGGTGACTGTATGGTTATATGATCACTTGATGGATTCGGGAATACTGTCGTTAATACTGTATTCTGTACTTCTTCTGCGACTGATGTCGGTATTCTTGTATAATAGCACCGAACAGTGAACAGTTCAAGAGCGATATTCTTCATTGTATCAACCCCGCGGCTATCCAAACTAAACCTATACACAGCACCATCCAACCTGTCAGTGACCACTATTGAGTCAATATTATACGACAAGGGATAAGTCCACGTAAAAATCACTAAATCTCCCCGCGAACTTGGCGGACTGATGGTCAGGTCATATTCAACCAAAAACTTCATTGATGTCTGCATTGGTCGAAAATCCTTGTAAGTAAAATATTCCCCAACATTATCAGTCCGGCGGAATGCGCTGTGAATTCCACCCGGCGGATGGAAGTTCGGAAGTAACACTTCACCCAATGCAGTATCAAGACCGTCCGTTGCCTTCTCGTCCACGCCAAATCGAATAGTATTTCCCTTACCAATCTCATTTTGAATAGTGAGGTTAGTTTCAATATGTGTCTGTGCCGGAGAAGCCATCGGCATCATTGCAAATACAATCAACAGGGTAATCAATATGTTTAGATTTTTCATCGCTATAGTAAATCGTCGTTGGTGATGTATCAATAAAAAAGCGGGCAACGAAGTTGTTTCTTCATTGCCCGCCACAGATGTGTATCGCATTCGTGCGATAGTATGAACTATCTTACTTTACGATATTGACGGTACGTGTGATGATGTTATCGCCAGCAACAATTTTCACAACATACGAGCCACTAGCAAGAGCGGTAGTATTGAAGGGAACGATTGTTGAACCTTTTGTTGCAAAAAGCGACTGTGCACCCACTTGTGCGCCCATTGTGTTATACAGCGATACTGTGATTGTTGCGTTTGTAGCAAGTGTCACATTAACGTTCAGTTCATCAACTGCCGGATTCGGAGCAGCAACTGCACTGAATGCCTCGTTGTTGTCGGTTGTAAGCAGGCGAACCGACTTCACAGCATCATCATTGATTTGGCAGCTTCCGTTACCAACGCTGATTGTGCCAAGTACATTACCATTAGCAGCATCAATTACCGAGTATGCCTTGTTATTGTTGAACATCTTTACTGTTACTGGATATTCAACGCCTTGGAACTTCACAACCGGATTTGCATCTGTAGCAATGTATTCATTGCTTGCAAAACGGACATCGAACCAATCGCTTGGCGGTGTCGGCGGGAGTTCAAAGCGACCTTTAGCTGTATTAATGCGACCTTCTGTCAGATAGATGGTGTTTTCACGGCTGTTGTTATCGCTAACGCTGATACGTGCACTTGCCGATACAACTTCATCACGGTCATTGAGTTGTGGAGTTGAACGTTGTGTTGGAGCATCCACTTTATAGAAGCCCTGACCATTCATCTTAATCCAGTAGCCCTTACCCGGTTGAAGTTCCGAGATTTCGCGGTATCCGCGATCTGTGTTATATGTATACACACCGCTGATTCGTTGTGGTGTTGGTGATGTGTTATTTACCGGATCAAATCCAATACGCTCTACACCTACAGGAACTGACAATGAACCAATGGTATTCCAGTTTTCATATACTTGAACAGGATATACATCACGTGCAATACGTTTAACAAGAATTCCGGAGATTACTGTTGTCACATCGTTCGGGAAGCGGAGGAAATATCCAACGCCTACACGGACGCGCTCTTCTTGTTGATAGAGATCTGCAAAGAACTTAATTGGTGTTGAACCTTGTGCATCAGGATAAATAACACGATAGTCATCGCTTGTTGGGCGTACCGGTAACGATACGAGATTCCAGCCCTTCAACATATTCTGTTGAATACGTGCACGAGCAGGTGTGTACTCAATGTCAAATGCATCAATCTTTTCGTCACGGATAGTGTACGAGAGACGATCCGGGTCGCCCGGTACTGGTGTTGCTTCACGCATGTTCACGCTGAAACGACGACCGTTCTCAAGGTCACGGATATAAATTTGTGCGCCGTCAGGCAATTGGTTCTTGTTCCATGAAACTACAACCGGGTAGTTATTAGATCCACCTGCGCTGAAGCGGCAACGATAGATGATCGTTGTGTCGTCACGGACATCGCGGACATCGCGTGATGCAAAAACACCTGTAAAGTCGCCAAGACCGTTATCTTTCGAGAGGTCGGTAGCATTAATTGGAAACCAGCGTGCAAAGAAACCCGCACCCGGAGCTACATCATAGGCAAATTCACCAAAGAGTGAGTCGGCATTCAATGTAGCGCGAAGTCCAGTACCAAACATAAGGTTCGATGACTGTGGAACGATAGCCGAGTTACGAACATTAATTGTCATACCTTTTGCCAATGTTTGGTCAATAGGAGTACCGTTATATGTCTCATCCGGTGTGCGTACATAGAGGAACACAACACGAAGGCGGACAGGTGACACCCCTGCATTCAATGAACGCAATGTGATATGACCAACATAACGACCAGCCCACTCATCTGCGTTTCTAGGATCCGGATTATCAGGTGTGAGTTCATTCGGATCACAGATGATATCCAAGTTCAGAAGTGGGTCAATTGTATTCGGGATATTAGCGTTTTGAGCATCCGGGAAACCAAGACCGTTTGGCGGTCCTAAAATACCGTTATCAATGTATGCAATGCGACCGATACGTGATGGTGCAGGAATCGGGTTCTTTGAGCCACGTGTTTGGAACTTCAACCATGGTGCATCTGACTCAAGAACGATGTTCGTGATACGTGTACCTGTTGGTTTAATTACTAACTGTACACCTGCGCGAGCTGTACCTTGTGATTGTTGGAGAATCGGATCCATCGGTACAACACGCTTGAGTGCAAACATGGTATCGAGGTCATCAATGTTCACAACAGCTACTTCGTTATTGTTGCCTGTTGGCTTTGGTAAGAAGTCAAAACGACCTACATCACGAATGTGAAGGTAAATCATACCTTTTTTAATTGTATTTACAGCCGCTGGCTCAAATCCAAGACGTGTGTAATCTACACCTGCGATAATGCGGTCTTCTTGAACAGGCGATGGAAGTTTTCACTGGTCATTGAACCGACAACTTCCGGACTGACGCCGTGAACTTCGGCGATGGTTTTTGCAACCCACGGAACATACGACGGCTCGTTGGTTTTGCCGCGGAAAGGAACCGGCGCCAGATACG
>JAEUSO010000091.1 GCA_016788605.1 Candidatus Kapaibacterium sp.
GATTTCAACGATTCCCTTATCAAATACAAGACAATTGCAACAGGCGATATATGGATACTCGGTACAGTTATTCCGCCGAACTTAGCGGAAGAAACGGACAGGCAATATAGGGTTGTAACAACGAAACTCTTTGCGCTCATGGTTGAAGTCAATAGGTTGTGATAAGGTAGAAGCCCGCATCAACCGCCTTGTATATCAGTTGTATGATTTAACCGAAGAAGAAATCAAAATTGTGGAGGGAAAGGGATGATGGCGTACACATACCGTTGTATAATGTCGTCGGGTGTTGCCCTCCAGCCAGAATCTCGGCTATTCTCCATCCCTAAACTACAATTCCGTTTGCATATCCGGGTGCGAAATCTCCTCGTGTCGCGCATTCCCGCCTCACGCCATTCCCGCCCCGCTTCGTAACATTGCAGAGCATAACACAAGGGTACACATGATGGACACTCAGGAACAGGTAGAATCGCTCGGACGGATTGCATGGAAACGGCTGCGGAAGAATCGCGGTGCGGTCATCGGGCTGTGGATTATCGGAACGGTGATTGCGCTCGCCGTCTTTGCGCCGCTCATTGCGCCGATGAATCCAACGACGCAGATTTTGGAATATGCCTCGATGCCTGCGCTGTATCGCGGCAATATCATCTATAAAGTCAATCCCGTGCGTCCCGAAATTCCAAGTGTGCTTGCCATCCAATCCTACTCCGTCGCCGGCGATTCCATCCGCTACACCGACCTGCTCGACCGCACCTACACCGCGCACCGCTCTGCCCTTGCCGGCGCGGGCGAAAGCGACTGGCATGCAACACCGCTCTTTGTGTTCGGCACCGACCAGTTCGGGCGCGATATTCTCAGCCGCTTGATTTATGGTGCGCGTATCGCCCTGCTTGTCGCCATCATTGCCGAGTTTATTTCTATTGCCATCGGCGTGCTGCTTGGTGCGCTTGCGGGCTACTTCCGCGGTTGGGTGGATGATGTCATCATGTGGCTTACCAATGTGGTGTGGTCATTCCCCACGGTGCTGCTTGTCATAGCGTTCAGCGTTATTCTTGGCAACGGTGTCTGGCAAACCTTTGTTGCCATCGGTCTTACCGGCTGGGTGGACATCGTCCGCATCGTTCGCGGGCAATTCTTCTCGGTGCGCGAAATGGAATACATCGAAGCCACCCGCGCTTTCGGGTTCGGCACCATGCGAACCATCTTCCGCCACATGCTGCCCAACACACTCGGTCCGGTGACGGTTATAGCCACAGCGGGCTTTGCCACCGCCATCACACTCGAAGCAAGTTTAAGTTTTATCGGGCTTGGCGTTCAGCCGCCCACCCCCTCGTGGGGCAGCATGATTAACGAAGGTCGCGGCTTCATGTATGCCGGCGAACGTCTCGAACTCGTTGCATTCTCGTGTATCATCCTTGCGCTGACGGTCTATGCGTTCAACCTCTTCGGCGACGGCTTGCGCGACGCACTCGACCCGCGAACATCGCAGCGAGGGTAGCCATGTCATCATCGCCACGCTGCCGGTGCTGCACCGATGGCGTTGGTATCTTCTTTTTGTACTGAGCGGTGTTTCTGAATGCAACGGACGTTCTTTCACTGCTCTGGACGGATACATGTATGTTTGATTTCCTTATCACTATTCAACGGAGACCGTAACAATGACTGCACGCAAACTGCCATTAGAAGATTTTTTCCGCCACGCCGAACGGGGCGGCTATGCGTTATCCGCCAACGGCAACCAACTCGCCTATGCCGAACCTGATGGTGATGTGCTGAGTATTGTTGTTGAAGACCGCAGTACGGGCGAACGGCAGGTATTCCCGCACCCCGGCGGACATGACATTACGCCGCTGCTATGGAAGGGAGACAGGATTTTGTATTTGCTTGATGAGTCCGGTGATGAAAACTTCCTGCTCTATGCGGTGGATGTTACTACGGGAACACATCATCTGCTGACTCCATTCGAGAATACACAAGTCCGCTTGGTGTCTTCGCTGCGCTTATCTCCCGTTGATATTTTTATTGAGGTGAACAACCGGATACCGGAATGCTTCGATGTGTACCGGTTGAATACGATGACTGGTGAATACACATGTATTGTTGAAAATCCCGGTACACTCACACAGTGGCTTGTGTCGGCTGACGGCATTATCCGCAGTGCGGCGGAAATAGCGGGAACTGCCACCCGCATTCTGTATCGCACAGAGAGTACTTCTGAATGGTATGAACTGATGACGATTCCGTTTACAGAGCGGTTTGTTCCCTTGCATCATACCGAACAGAAAACCCTTGTGTGTGCATCGTCACTCGGGCGCAATACCCTTGCACTAGTGGAGTACGACCCGCAAAGCAATACCGAACTCCGCACTCTCTATGCACATGACGAATTTGATATTGCCCACTTTCCCGAAATCGGGATTTTCGCCACGGAGTGGTCGTATGTGCATAATGAACTATCGTCAGTGTGGCTCATGACCGATACGGTGCATGTGCATTGTTTTAGCGAACACGCCCGCAAAATGTACGAACGCTTGGCGCATGATTATCCGAACGCACTTTGCTCACTCTACACACAGTCTGCGGACGAGCGCACGGCGGTAATTTTAGTTATTGATGATAGAAGGCGCGGAACATACCTTTTGTATTCGGCGGACACGGAAACATTTGTTCAGATTGGGGATGCGATGCCGTGGCTCACAGAAGCGGATACGTCCCCTGTGCACCCTATCCGCTATACTGCACGGGATGGTCGTGATATTTCAGCATATTTGACCCTGCCTCACGGGATTGAACTCGCATCGGCACAACAAATACCAACCGTAGTGCTTGTCCATGGCGGACCAAGCGCACGTGATTTCTTTTGGTTCAATTCGGAAGTTCAGTTTTTTGCAAACCGTGGTTATGCTGTTGTGCAACCGCAGTTCAGGGGTTCCATCGGCTATGGCAAAGACCATTGGATGGCGGGGTTCAAGCAGTGGGGTCGCGCAATGCAGGATGATATAACCGACTGTGTTGCATGGCTAGTTGCTAACAGTATCACCGACCCCAAAAGGGTTGCCATCTACGGTACAAGCTACGGCGGTTATTCCGCCCTTGCCGGACTGACGTTTACGCCCGATCTGTTTGCATGCGGGATAGACCTTGTCGGTCCGTCGAATATCGCATCACTTATCGAAGCCATTCCGCCGTATTGGGAAGCCGAACGCGAAATGATTTACGAGACGGTGGGCAACCCTTCTACAGACAGTGAATACCTTGCCGAGGTCTCACCACTGTTTCATGCAGAGCGAATCACCAAGCCCTTGCTTATTGGTCAGGGAGCAAACGACCCGCGTGTACCGCAAGCGGAATCCGACCGTATGGTAGAGGCACTGCGGCAACACGGTATTCCCGTCACATACATTCTGAAAGAAGGCGAAGGACACGGTTTCACCCAGATTCCGAATCTTATAGAATGGTACACAACAGTTGAGGAGTTTTTAGACAGGTGGATAGGTAGCGGTGCCGGCAATAGCGAGGGGGAGATTACCCGTTGACATGACGTATGTTTCCGAATGATACACATGTATAACCAACAAACAGACAGAGAAATGACACTGCAAGAGTTTATACAACAGTACGATACGGTGAATGCTATTGTGCTTTTGGAAGGAAAGAGGGATGTAGCTGACGAAGACAAGCCGAAGCTCGGCGCGTTAGGGCGGTTGTTGGCATTGGCAACAGTGAATATGATGTTCCGAAGCGGTAATGCCAATGGCGCAGACCAGTTGTTCTCGGACGGAGTTGCGTTGGTTGATAACAGGCGGCTGCACGTCATCACACCATATTCCGGACACCGGACAAAAAGCAATCATGCGTTCGAGACATTTTCATTGGACGACATTGACATTGCCGCCGAACCCGATGTTGTGTATCAATCGAAAAGCAATAAGAAAACTGAAAAACTCATTGACCAGTTTGTGGCAGGCGATAAAAACCGTATTACCATGAAAGCAGCATACATAATCAGGGACACGGTGAAGGTTATCGGCACCGAGAGCATCCCGCCCGCAACGTTCGGCATTTTCTATGATGATATGCAAAACCCGATGTCCGGCGGCACAGGTCACACGATGAACGTCTGCCGGCAAAACAACATCCCGATCATTGACCAACGCACGTGGTTCTCGTGGCTCGACGAATCCGATGGTCTGTAGGTGATGAGCAGGTGTGTGCGGTTGTAGTAGCGTGGCGGCACTCGACCCGCGAACATCACGGCGGGGGCAGAAAGGTAGTTTAGTTCTTCATCACCTACATCTATTACGCGATACTTATCGTAATCATCGTTTGCCTATCCACACATCTCCGCGATTCCATGAATAAATGTCTATGGTTTCTCCATGCGGATAGGTGTATGTGTCTGTTCTGTGCGGTGTTTTCAGAAGGCGGTTGAACCATTTATATGTTTCATCGTAGTCATGTTGCGACCTATAGCTTTCCGGCTCGCCCAGTTCGTTACTTGCAAAGTGGTGTTCGTCTATACCATATTCCCATGTGAACTCCGAGAGCTTAGTGTGCAGGTTGGCAGAACTCATTAGCCGCATAGGTTTGTTTGTATTCGGCTTATAGAAGCTATTCTCGTAGAAATCAATGCTGTTACCGGTTGCACACACAACTTGTGATTGCGAGAATCGCGGCTCGAAGAGCCAGATTCTGAGGTAGTATGCTTGTCCTAGCATATCGAGCTGTATTTTCCAATGCTCATAAATGTCAAGAAGTCCGCAGAGCATTAATCGCTTTGTCTTTCCTTTCGGCTCAGGCGTTATGCTGTTCGTGATGGAAATTCCACTCCACGGAGGTACCATGATTTTCGTATGATATGTATCTCTTTCATGCAATAGGTAACGATTGATGTCAAGTGAGATATTATCAAGCCGCCACTTCTCGATATGGTTATGTCGCCTCTTGTGTCCGCGAATTTTCTTTTGTCTCATGGTTGTGATATACGGAGTGTATGGTTTGGCTAAAAGTAACAATAAAGTATGTTGCCCTCGACTGATTTTCAATGTATGCTTATCTATTATCAGTTGCAGCATACAATCTCATACTGTATCCTCACAACCCTCCCCCCTCTGCACCTCGCGTATCAACTTGCCTAACACCTGTAATGTGTGGAGCAGGAAGATGCTACTGCGGTGTGCAGTCGTACACTTGTTACTCCGAACAGAGCAGATATTCAGAGACCGGCGTATGCGAAGATTCCGGAGTGTAGATTCGTAGAAAAACTAATCGTACCAAGAAGAAGAACCATGCTTAAAACTATATGCGGATATTTCTGTGCGTTCATGTTCTTCATACCTGAATGCTGTGTGGCTCAAGGCAAGAAACCCGAGGACTTTGGCTTTAAGCATCTGAGGATGGTATTCAAGGGTGACACTGCCGATATTCTCCTCAAATCACGAAAGGGAGAAGAGCATCTGCGTAAACCATTGTTCCTGTTTTGTCAGGGCAGTATGCCGCAACCGCTTATCAAGTACGACAACCAAGGTCTGTATGGTGTGTTCCCATTCGGCACCGACAGCTTGGAGAAAGAGTACCACCTTGCCATTGTGGGAAAGCCGCATATACCCGTCGTTGCCGATGTTGCAACACTCGACAAACAAATGGGATATGTTGATGCACAGACAGGTAAGTATCCTTCGGCGTATTCGCGGCGCAACTATTTGGAATATTATGTTGATAGAAATATCGCTGTGATTGCCTATCTGCACAAGCACAATTATATCAACCCGGTAACAACGGTTGTAGCAGGGCATTCGGAAGGAAGCACGGTGGCTGCAATGATGGCACTGAAATCGAAAAAAGTAACGCAGTTGATTTATTCAAGCGGCAACCCTTTGGGGCGCATACAATCAATCATAAGTCAACGGCGGCTCACGGAATCGGACTCGACCCGCTATGCCGAAGACGAGATGGACTATTGGAATTATGTATGTGAAAACGCCGGCAGTACCGACGACTCGAACGGCGATACACCAAAAGCAACATTCGGTTTTTCATATCCGCCCATCCGTTATCTAGAAAAACTAACTATCCCTGTGTTGGTGTGCTATGGTACGAAAGATGTTGCTGTGGCGGGAAATGATTATTTGCGTATTGATATGATACGTAACCGGAAAAGGAATTTCAGTTTCAAGGCATATATCGGTCTTGAACATAACTTCTTTCCGCTTGATGATTCGGGGCGGGCGGATTACAGTAAATTTAACTGGAACAGGGTGGCATCGGATTGGCGGGAGTGGCTGCTCAGTGCGCAACTAATGCGATAGAAGGATAGTCAGTATTCCCATACTCTTTCAGATTGGAATGCAACCTGCACAAGAGAATACTTTCCTTACACCTCGCGTATTAATTCGCCTAATACCTGCAATGCTTGGATTGGGGTCAGGTTGTTCACGTCAATCGCTTTGAGCCGTGTGCGGAGAGCGTCGTCGCGGAGTTCAAACATCGAGAGTTGTCCGTCGGTATCGGGTGTTGTCGCCGCGGGAATCATTGTTGTATCGGCACGGTTGCCTCGCGGCTGCGGCGCGTTTTCCAATCCGCCTGCCATCAGGTTTTCGTTGTTGGCTTCGAGCGTGGCAAGGATGGCGCGTGCGCGCTCGGTGACGGCAGGCGGCAAGCCAGCCATTTGCGCCACATGGATTCCGAACGAGTGGTCGGTGGAGCCATGCACAACCTTGCGCGTGAACATCACCGCACCTCCCGCTTCCTGTACCTGCACGTTGTAGTTGGCGATGCGCGGAAAGAGTCCGGCAAGATCGCTCAGTTCGTGGTAGTGTGTGGCAAAGAGTGTTTTTGCGCCGATATGCGAATGGATGTGTTCGGCGATTGCCCACGCTATGGATATGCCGTCGAATGTTGCCGTACCACGCCCTACTTCGTCGAGCAGGATGATGCTCTCATTGGTGGCGTTGTTCAGGATGTTGGCGGCTTCCTGCATCTCGACTAAGAATGTACTCTCGCCCGCACTGATGTTGTCCTGCGCGCCCACGCGGGTAAAGATGCGGTCGGTAAGAGGAATGGACGCGCTCTCGGCGGGGACGAACGAGCCGATATGGGCAAGAAGGACAATCAATCCGACCTGACGGAGGTAACACGACTTGCCCGCCATGTTCGGTCCGGTGATGATATGGATTTGTTCGCCGCCGTCGGTATTGCCTGCAAGTGTGGTGCTGTTCGGCACGTAACGCTCGCCCACCGGAAGCAGTGTTTCCACCACAGGATGCCGTCCGTTTGTGATGCGGAGTTCGGTGGTATCGGCTATGGTTGGTTCGGTGTAGTTGTTGCGCCGCGCCACTTCGGCGAACGACTGCAAGCAATCGAGTGTGGCAATGCGGTGTGCGTTCTGCTGTATGGCGGCGGCATGTTCGGCAACCGCCGTGCGAAGGTCGTTGAAGAGGCGTTGTTCCACATCGGTAATGCGCTCTTCGGCGTTTAGGATTTTCGATTCAATCTCTTTCAGTTCGGGTGTGATGAACCGCTCGGCGTTGGTCATGGTTTGCTTGCGGGTGAAGCTCTCGGGTGCTTTGGATTTATGTGCGTTCGAGATTTCGATATAGTAGCCGAACACGTTGTTGAATCCCACTTTCAGCGAAGGAATCCCTGTTTGCTCGCGCAGGGTGTCTTGATACCCGCTTACCCAATTCTTCCCCGAATACATTGCCTCGCGGATATCGTCGAGTTCCGCCGAATAACCCGCGCGGAATACCGTTCCCGCGCCGAACTGAATACTCGGTTCATCTACCAATGCCGCTTCGATGCTTGCCGTCACCTCGGCGCAATCATCCAGCGCGGCGGTAAGGCGGCGCAGCGTTTCGTCGTCGATTGTATGTGCTGTTTTTTTAAGGAGCGGGATTGCCGCAAGCGACTTCTTGAGTGCAATCATATCGCGCGTGGTTGCACGCATTGTGCAGACCTTCGAGATAAGCCGCTCGATGTCGCCGATGGAGCCGAGTATCTCGCGCAGTGCCGTGCGGATGGTGTCGCTGCCATGCAGTGCGCGGACTGCATCAAGGCGTTGGGTAATGCGCTCACGACGTTTCAGCGGACGCATCATCCACACTTTCAACTGCCGCCCGCCCATTGGGGTGCGGGTGTCGTCGAGAACGGCGACAAGCGAGGAATCGTTTTTCTCGTTCATCGAGAAGGTGAGTTCCAGATTGCGGCGCGTTGATGCGTCGAGCATCATGAAGTCGGTGGGGTTGTAGTTCCGCAACGAGCGGATATGCGCCACCTTGCCGAACTGCGTTTCGCTGATATAATGCAATACCGCACCTGCGGCGGCAACGCCTGCGGTCATCTGTTCCGCACCGAACCCTTTCAGCGAATCGGTCTTGAAATGCCGGAGCAGTTGTTCCCTGCCGTAGTCGGTCTCGAATATCCATTCCTCGCGTCGGGTAAGCGCGGGCTGCACGGCGAGCTTTGCCGTAAGCGGTTTGATTGTTTCGTAGAGTTGTTTGGGAATAATGATTTCGGCGGGTGAAAGTGTTTCGAGCAGTGCGCCGATGTCGGCTTCGTCAATCTCGCAGGTGCTGAACTCGCCGGTCGAGGCATCGGCAAACGCCACGCCTGCAATACCGCCGTGTTTGGTTTGCGCCACACACACCGCACAGACAAACATATTCGTCCGTGCATCCAGCATTTTATCGTAGAGCGCGATGCCGGGGGTGACGACTTCCACCACGTCGCGGCGGACAATGCCGCGTGCGAGCTTGGGGTCTTCGAGTTGCTCGCACACCGCCACGCGAAATCCGGCGCGCACAAGTTTGGGCAGATAGTTATCGAGTTGGTGGTGCGGAAAACCGGCAAGCGGCATATCGCCCGCCGCGCCGTTGTTGCGCTTGGTAAGTGTAATGCCGCATATCCGCGCCGTGGTGACGGCATCATCGCCGAATGTTTCAAAGAAATCGCCAAGGCGAAACAAGAGGATGGTGTCGGGGTGCTTACGTTTAATCTGGTTGTACTGCCGCATCAGCGGCGTTTCTTTCGCGCTCATTCGTGCTGTGTGTGTGCCGGTGGTATTCTGCGGCGGTGTGCCGCTGTGCTGTGCAATTCCGTTTGCGTGTGTGTCCGGCTGCAAAGATAGCTGACTCGGCGCGGGTATCGGTTGGAAGCGTGAGGCAAGAGTGGTGTAACAACGGCGGCGTTCCTTATGTGGAGCACCGCCGTTTTTAGTTTTGTGGATTATGCGAACTCTATCGGGAAATAATGACGGGAATACTATGCTGCTGCTCCGCATCGCGCAGTTGAAGTATATAGACACCGTTCGGGAGACCACTGACATTCACAGGTACAGTATTCCATCCCGACCCATATCCTGTCAGTGCCGAACTGTAATCACTTACAGGTTCACCCATAATGGAAAATAACCGAAGCCCCACAGCACTACGAACTGATGATTCACTCAAAAACAATCTCACATTCATTCTATCGGTTATCGGTATTGGTGAAACGCTCGATACCCATACTGTGGCAACATAATTCAATCGAGTTGGTGCTTCCGGCTCTACGCTGGTTACGGTATCTGATTCCAATGTGAACCAGTTTGTGTACGTATTTAATATGGCATCAGTAGGTGAGTGAGAATATACTGCCTGTACATTTCGTACTTTGACTTGATTTGCTAATTCTATATCTTTTTTAACTAACCACCTCCATGTTATTCCTCCATCAATAGATACTCGAACCCACGCATTCCGGTACACCACAAAAATTGTATCAGTTCCAAACACTTGAAGTAACTCAGTTATACTGTATTCAGTATCTTCAATTTTAACTGAATCAATGATGTGCCAACGTAAACCACCATTATCTGTTCTTATAACACCTGTATAATAATGGGTATCAATTTTCATGAGTACAGTTTGATAACCAACCATTGAAGAACTAAAATGCGCATCACCAAATAGATAAATGTTATTTGATGAATCTCCTTCAAAACCACTTATTGTACAGCCAAGTGAATCCCATGAAGCACCGGCATTCGTCGTACGGTAATACCTCGTTGATGGAGTTATCTGATTTCCCCATGGATTTTTGTACGTTACCAATACGGTTGTACTATCAGTACAATACGCACGGTATTCACCATTTCTTGATGATGCCCCATCTAAAGCTTTATTAAGGATGTTCTTCCAAGTTTTTCCTGAATCATTGGTATAGCGAATCAAACACTGATACAACGAGCCGGCAGCACCATACTTAGCATTAAAAAATGACCCATATCGAGAGGAATATCGCGGTGTCATAAAACTGGTGTCCCACACTGTGCCGCTATTTGTAGTCCGGTATATACGTGAATTACAGAAAGCGTAGGCATTCAAACTATCAGTAGAATGAATCTCGAAAACATCAACTGATCCGCCAGAAAAAGTGGAAACTGAAATCCAGTCATTGATTAGTGCGTCTGTCCATGATTCACCATTATCATCTGAATATCGAATTGATGGAAATGTTGAATCATTTGAACCAACTGTTAAACGCGAAAATGATCCGCCAACAAGTAGTCGTTTTCCAATCTTTGCGATAGTTTTTGGTGCATAACTTCTATAAGCATTATTATCTGATTGCTTTAGTTTCCAATGGTTCTGACCATACAGAATGATGTTACAGATACAAATCAAATGTATCAACATTGTTGTGAAACAAAGAGTGTATTTCATGATTACCTATAATTACATTTAACAACTATTTGAGATTGAGAAAAGCTACTTGAATCTGCCATATCAAAAGTAGGGTTTCCGCACCAAAATTTGAGGACTTCAAAACCAGTCAAAACGACAATTTGAGCAGTTGTATCGTCATATGTTTTTCTCAATCAGAATTGTATGAAATATACAGTCCAACGATAACCGCTCCTATTCAATCACTTTATGCGTTTTAGCCAAAATGGCTACCATTTGGTGCGGAAAACCTTTAATAACTATGGTTGATCACACATAGCTTTGCATGGAAGTGTAATCTCTGTTTGCTCAAATGGAATAACATATGAATGTGTTCCGCATTGTGCATTAGAGCCAGAAGATAGAAACAGAGTAAGAGTAGGGAGATTATCAGGGTTATGCGGACCTGTTGAAATACATGCCGTATACCAATAAACACATGTTATCTGATTATTACATCGAAAACTTCTATGTATGAATGGTGAATTAAATTCTGCATTGTATTCCGACACCTTAAATAGATCAGTGCGACAATCTCCTGGTGAAAACCTTAGTACTGTCTCCTCACTTGGACATGGTGGTATAGCCATATT
>JAEUSO010000092.1 GCA_016788605.1 Candidatus Kapaibacterium sp.
CTTATATGCAGTGTACATCACAAGTTTTTTCGCAGCAAGTTTCTTCATCATGCTTGTTACGGTGGGCATGGTAATCTGCAGCTGTTTCGCTATATCATTCGCTGTGACATCGCTTTTGTACTGTGCAATGGCAAAGAGCGCTTTCAGGTAGTTTTCTTCTGTCAGTGAGTTCATCGTCGTTCCGTTGTGTTGTCGCAAAACTACGTTATTCAAAGCGACGCATGACGAAAGTTCTTCGATGCAAAGTATTTAATTGTTTGATTCATCTAACTTTCTATTTTTGCACCACTAATTTATGAAGCACATAGTTTTAAGAATCATATTCGTATTCTTACCCGCACTGACGCTTATCGCCGGAGAAAGCACATTGCGAGGAAAAGTTGTTGATGCTGAAAGCAGCGCGCCATTGCCGGGTGTTACCATTCGCATCGAAGGAACGACACGTGGAGCAATATCAAAACGCGACGGCTCATTCCTCTTGAAGGTGGAGACGCTGCCTGCCATTCTTCGATTTTCGTCGGTGGGATATGCGCCTGTCTTCGATACGCTGCTGCACGAAGCACATCTGCGTTTGGTGACGACATATCGCCTCAAGACGACGACCTCGAATGCAGGCGAAGTCATTGTGAGCGGAAACCGCTCTGAACAACTCTACTCATCAAGCCCAGTTAAAGTCAGCATCCTATCCGATAAGATTTTTGAACAGACACAATCGGTGAGTATGCTTGAAGGATTACGCTTTCAGCCCGGCTTGCGCGTTGAGAACAGTTGCCAGAACTGTGGCGCAAGCAACGGCGCGCGCATCAACGGTATGGAAGGCGCATATACACAAATCCTTATTGACTCACGCCCTGTGTTCTCAGCATTGAATGCTGTCTATGGACTAGAGCAATTGCCTCCTGCAATGATTGACCGCGTTGAGATTATCCGTGGCGGCGGCTCGTCGTTATTTGGCGCGAATGCCATCGCGGGCACGGTGAATATCATCACAAAAGACCCCGTTGAAGATGAAGCCGCGTTCAGCACGTCGTATGATTATCTGCCCAATGGAGCAAGCGACCGCGTGTATTCCGCAAACGGCTCATTGATAAATAGCGACAACACCTTGGGTGCATACGTTTTCACATCATACCGCAATAGAAACGAGTTCGATGCAAACATGGACGGTTTTACAGAACTGCCCCGCTTCCGTTCCGGCTCAATCGGTGTTCGTGGATTTTACTCGCCAAGCACAACGGGCAAACTCACCTGGAGCGGTAACTATTTCAACGATGAGCGAAGAGGCGGTAACAATCTTGACGCTGCACCGCACGATGCTGACATTGCAGAGCAAATCTCACATAATATAACGGCTGGTTCCGTTGGCTATGAGCAATACCTCGGCTCAAAATCAACCAAGATTGCACTCTATGCATCAGGAACGAACACACAACGTTCATCGTACTACGGAACTGGAAAAGACCCGAATGCATATGGCATTTCGGCAAACACAATGCTTACCGGCGGGGTGCAGTTTTCAACGCTGATTGACGAGGGTGTTGCAGGTTCGGCAATCCTGACAAGCGGAGTGGAACTGACGAGCGACCGCATCAACGACGAACAGCCCGGTTACAACCGATACATCGCACAACAAGCAACCACAGGTAGTGCCTATACACAATGCGATTGGAACGTAAATGATATGCTCACGGTGATGACCGGATTGCGAGCAGATAAGCACTCGCTCATGGATAATGTGCAACTCAATCCGCGACTGACTATTATGCTGCAACCCACTCCGGGTATTACAACACGATTAACAGGATCAACCGGTTTTCGCCCGCCCGCAGTATTCAATGAAGATTTACATATCAGCATGGCTGGCGGTGAAGCAAAACTTATCTTGCTTTCACCGATGTTGCAGCCCGAACGTTCAACAAGTTTTACGGCTTCAATAGATTGGGATGCAAGCACAGTATCAGTACCATTATGGATTTCAGTGGACGGCTTTTTTACGCGGCTACGTAATTCATTTGTCGAGGAAAACTTCGGGACGGATGCAAGCAATAACAGGATTTTTATGAAAACAAACGGAGGCGGCTCAACGACGGTATCAGGTATCAATATCGAGCTTAAATCAAAAGTAGCTTCGTGGCTTGATGTACAATGTGGATTGACAGTGCAACGTGCTGGACGAACCACAGCATTTCAGTGGGGAAACACCTCCGCCGACACAACCACTCAGGTACTTCGGACACCTTCATTTTATGGATACATGACGAATACAGTGATGATATCCGAATCTCTAAGTATGAATCTTTCGGGAGTGTACACTGGTTCAATGACGGTGGCACGATTGCAAGGGTATGTGCAGAATGATATGTTAGTGAACACACCATCGTTTATGGAACTGAACATTCGCTGCAACTACTCGCTACCATTTGCTCCGTCGCTCACTGTATCATGTGGTGTGAATAATATCTTCAACGCATACCAGCAAGAGTTTGACAGAGGAATGCAACGCGATGCGGGATTCGTTTATGGACCGTTGCGCCCGCGCAGTGTCTATGCTGCATTGAAAGTCATTGTCGAATAACCTACATACTCATCTTCTTGAAGATTGACTCTGGTATTGCCCTGACCACCGCCATGATAAACCGCCAAAAACCGGGTACATATACGACATCCTTACGGGCTATCATTGCATCGGCAATCGCCTTCCCCACTGATTGGGCAGATGCAAAAAGCGGGTTTTTCTGAACATGAGCGGTCATCGGTGTATCAACAAAGCCCGGCTTGATTGTAACGACAGCAATATTCTTCGACGAAAGCCGGTTTCGCAATCCTTGTGTGTAGAGTGACACAGCCCCTTTCGCTGCGCCATAGAGGAAATTACTTTGCCGACCTCGCTCGCCTGCAACAGACGATATAACGGCAATCACACCACCGCCGCGCTTCTCGAAATAGTTCGCCGCCTGCGCCGACAATCCGATGATACTCGTTGCATTAAGGGTGAACTCTTGCTGTGCAATGTCGGGTTGCAGATAACACGAATCATTATCCGGTAACGTTCCATACGCTATGAGGACTGCATCAATCCCGCCAAGTTCCGACGCATACTTTTCGATAAGCCCGTGATGCGATTTAATATCGCTCGCATCAAAAATGCCTGTCAATACACGCGATGCGCCATATGCACGAAGGTCTTGTGCAACTGCATCAAGTTTTTCTTGTGAACGTGCGCAGAGCATGATTGCTGCACCTCGTCGAGCAAATTCGCGCGCAGTTTGTTGTGCAATCGCCGAAGTCGCACCTATGATTACGATTGATTGTAATGTTGTCATGTATTTGGATTGGTCGTTGTCATTCCCACAACAAAGATAGCGTGTGTGTCCACGCAGTTACTCAAGCCGGCTTATGTTTTCCAATACAGTAAGATTGCTATAGAACACATCCCACACCAAAAGTTCGGTTGTACCAATTTCATTCATTGGCGACCCTGCACCAAGTTCTAATGCTTGTTCAGGACTATCGGCTGTAATGATGGTCAGTCCGCCCGAATGCTGTTCTAATCCACCGCCGCCACAAGCAACCAAATGCCCTCCGGCATGTAAAGCGCGAAGCCAGTTCATCAGTCGGGGAACACGCTTCTCAAACTCTTCGTTCTTAAACGTCGAATCGTCTTCTCTTGCCTTCCAGATTAAGGCATAGAGTGTTTTCATAGAATTGTTCGTTGGTTATTTGTATTCCGTTTGTAATTGTCGCTGTGACTCCTCTAACACTTTCTTCTGCTCATTCGACAGGACGGGATATTGCAGGTTTAACTGATTCAACCGTTGAATGATAATCTCGGAAGCAAGTAAGCGGGTGAACCATTTGTTATCAGCAGGTAGAATATACCACGGCGCATGTTTCGTTGATGTATGTTCAATCATCTCTGTATATGCATTCTGATACTCGTCCCAGAAACCGCGTTCGGATATGTCGGCGGCAGAAAACTTCCAATTTTTTGCGGGGTCGTTGATACGCTCCATAAAACGCTTTTTCTGTTCATCCTTCGATACATGAAGAAACAACTTCACGACATGGATAGAGTTATTCTCAAGATATTGTTCTATCGAGCAAATATCATTGAACCGCTGCTTCCATAAAGCGGAGTGATTCGTAACTGGCGGCAGTTGCTGACGGTTGAGCAATTCAGGATGGACGCGAACGACTAATACTTCTTCGTAATACGAACGGTTAAAAATCCCGATACGCCCGCGCTCAGGCATTGCCCTCATGGCACGCCACATATAATCGTGGTCGAGTTCTTCCGCCGAGGGTTGCTTAAAGCTCGTCACGTGGACTCCCTGCGGATTCAACCCTGACATAACGTGTTTCACCAAACTATCCTTACCGGCAGCATCCATCGCTTGAATGATAATGAGCATTGCGTGGATATTCTGTGCATAGAGGGTATCCTGCAATGTCGCCATGCGTTCAATGTTTTGTTGCAGCAATTCACGGGATGATTCTTTGGTGTATCCGCCTGTATCGTCCGTCCTGTAATCATCAAGGGATATGCCGCCCTTCCCATCAAATCTGTATGTATTGATATTCATAGTATTGTGCATTTGTATTCGCGTGCAAATTAGAGAGAACATCATAGTACGTAGCAAGAACATTCTCAATTCAGCAATCCTTACAAAAGTGAATAACATTTGATGGAAAAAGTTCTTTGCCAAGTGGACAGCCGTCATTTATATTTGCGCTCTATTGTTGCCAAAAGCTACAATTTTAGCAATAATACTGGGGCGTCGCCAAGTGGCAAGGCAGCGGGTTTTGGTTCCGCCATCCGTAGGTTCGAATCCTTCCGCCCCAGCTTTTTTACGGAGATGTGAGTACTGCACAACATGCAGTGTGCTCCATCTCTTTTTTATTAGGTTGATTTCCCTTGTTAAGCCCACTCATGGACGTGATTGATTCATTCACAACTCTACCGCGAGCAACAACATCCCGTTTCGACGGGACGACGGAAATCAAAATTGTGTCTGGTCGCTCGAACGCCACACTTGCCGAGAAAGTGGCACGATCCGCCGGATTAGAGCTTGCATCCGTCACTATACGTACATTCAGTGACGGTGAAATTTGGGCTAAGTTTGAGGAGAACATCCGCGGAGTTGATTTGTTCATAGTTCAATCAACTCACGCTCCGGCAGATAACCTCCTTGAGTTACTGATTCTTATTGATGCTGCACGGCGGGCATCCGCCAACCGTATCACTGCCGTCATTCCCTATTTCGGGTATGCACGACAAGACAGAAAAGATCAGCCCCGTGTTTCGATAACGGCAAAACTTGTTGCCAATATCTTAACCGAAGCAGGTGCGGATAGGGTTATTACCATTGATTTACATACGCCGCAGTTGCAAGGATTCTTTGACATTCCGCTCGACCACTTGTATGCATCACGCATATTACTGCAAGTGTTGCGCGATGAAGTTGCCGACCGTGGCGGTATTGCCGTTGCGGCACCGGATGTAGGCAGTGCGAAAACCGCACGTGCGTATGCAAAACGGTTGAACGGCGATTTGGTCATCGTGGATAAGCGTCGCAGCGGTCCGAACCAAGCGGAGGTCATGAGTATCATCGGCGACCCAAGGGATAAAAATGTCTTGGTGATTGATGATTTGATTGATACCGGAGGTACATTTGTTCAATGTGCAGAAGCGCTACGCAACGCCGGTGCAAAACGAATAATCGGTGCATGCACCCATCCGGTTTTTTCGGGTGCGGCTATAGATAAAATTGAACAAAGCGATGCAGTAGAGAAAGTGTTTGTCACCGACACGATACCTCTCAAACGACCATCACCAAAAATTAACGTTGTCAGTGTTGCGGAAGTTCTAGCCGAAGCAATACTCCGAACCCACGACAACGCATCCATCTCATCGTTATTCGACATTGTGCGATAACCCGTTGAGCTGAAACATTTGAAATTACAAGCATAATAATCTAACATTCGTATTATCAAGAAGGAAAAACAATGAGTGAGGTACTTCTTAACGCTCAGAAGCGTGGAACAGGCAAAAAAACTGCGAAAGACATTCGCCGCGCCGGTAATGTTCCCGGAATATTTTATGTGAACGGCACAACGCCAATCGCAATTTCCACACGGTCATTGGATATGCGTCCAATCGTCTATACTAAAGATGCGAAAATCATCAAGTTGAATATCGAAGGTCAGGGCGAAGCATATAATTGCGTTCTGAAAGACATCACCTTCGACCCTATAACAGATAAGATGACCCACTTCGACCTGCACGGTTTTGCAGCAGATGCACTTGTTGAGTTTGAAGTCCCTGTTCGCATTACCGGTCAGTCAATCGGTGTGCGCGATGGCGGCAAACTTGAACATGTGTTACACAAAGTAACGGTAAAATGCTTGCCTGCAAACCTGCCTGAGCATATTGATGTTGATGTCACAACACTAAAGATTAACTCGTCAATCCACGTGAAGGACTTGAGCGTCTCTAATGTTGCGTTCATCACCAAAGGTGAGCTAACAGTCGTGTCCGTTACACCTCCGCGTTTATCGGATGATACAGCTGCAGCGGGCGCAACCGAACCAGAATTGGTTGGACAAAAAGGCAAGAAGGACGATAAGTAATCCTGACTGTACCCGGATAATTTTCAAAGGTGTGTCTGTTTTTGTCGGACGCACCTTTTTTCTTGATAAACCCTTGTAATATACGGGAACATGCGTAGTAATTTCGCGTTCTCTCAACTAACCGCCGACTATATAATACACCATGTCATCACAGACCAAACCGCAACTTACTTTAGGTATTACGGGATTCACATTTGCTGATTTATATGATTCGTTCCGCTTGCGCGATTTGCTTATAGCGTGGGAGGATCACTTTAAGCAGACCGACCACGAGAACTTCCACAAATTCGAGGACTTAAGAGCAAGTGACGGGTTAAGTATTGCGGGAGTTCCGGTTAAATACAACGAGAAATCCGCAGTATTGATGTCGGCTGGCAAAGCAGTCGAGACGTTTATTATTAAGCTCTTTGGTATCGAAGAAGCTACTTCGCATTTACACGCCCAACTCTTCACTGAGAAGAAAGTCATGCTCTTCAAGAGTGATTTTCTAAAACGGGCAACCTTGCGTAAAAAAGATAAGCCGTCGGATACAACTATCGAGCGGTGGAATGCATTCGCTGAACTCTATGAGGAGATACGTGCAAAAGCCGCACATATAGATTGGTCGGACGAAGAGGCGGCACTAGCAACTGTTGTCTATGCGCTCAACAAATGCACCGGCGGCGAAATCCATCCGGATGCTATTGAGTTGTTAGGCGGGCATGACAATACGGATGAACGTGCCAAAACTCTCTTAGATAAGCTCGAAGATTATTACTTCCTGCGCAAGATTCTTCACCCTGAAACTATGCACGGGTGGATGAGTATGCGTAATCCACGCAAACTCGATTTCGAGCATCTTGTTCATGTGGAGCGTCCCAACCAAGAAATCCCCGAATTAATGTCGGTAGAACAGAACCATCTTCGCCGACGTGACGGGTTCAAACTCACCGACCGACGGGGAACGACGCGAGAATCAATGGGTGAGATAGAATACTGTATGATATGTCATGAGCGCGAGAAGGATTCTTGCTCGAAAGGTATGCGCGAAAAAGATGGAACCTATAAAATCAACCCACTTGGTATTAAGATTACAGGTTGCCCACTTGATGAACATATCAGCGAAATGCACGCCCTGAAAAGCGACGGTTTTTCTATTGGTGCATTAGGGATGATTACCATCAATAACCCTATGTGTGCCGGAACAGGACATCGTATATGCAATGACTGTATGAAAGGGTGTATCTTCCAGAAGCAAGAACCGGTGAACATCCCGAAGGTTGAAACAAGTATCCTGACCGATGTTCTTTCGCTTCCTTGGGGATTTGAGATTTATGCCTTGCTTACCAGGTGGAATCCACTCAAATTCGAGCGTCCATTTGCACTTCCTTACAATGGCAAAAACGTAGCTGTGGTTGGATTAGGTCCGGCAGGATACACACTATCGCAACACTTACTCAACGAGGGCTTTGCGGTGGTTGGTATTGATGGACTAAAGATTGAGCCATTGCCAGCTAACCTGACAGGAAAGAATGGCGCACCACCAGAACCTGTGTATGATTATCATGCTGAAATAGAGAAGGAACTTGACGAGCGAGTACTTGAAGGATTTGGCGGAGTTAGTGAGTATGGTATTACTGTGCGGTGGGATAAAAACTTCCTAACGGTTCTCCACTTAATGTTGGAGCGTCGAGCTACCTTCAAGGTTCTCGATGGTGTGCGCTTTGGTGGAACTATGACTATTGAAGATGCGTGGGAGCTTGGATTCGACCATATCGCAATTGCCGCCGGAGCAGGCAAGCCAACGATTGTCAATGTAAAGAATAATCTTTCGCGTGGTATTCGCAAGGCATCGGACTTCCTCATGACTTTGCAACTCTCAGGTGCGGCTAAGAAGGAATCGCTATCCAACTTGCAAATCCGTCTTCCGGCATTGGTAATTGGCGGGGGCTTGACGGGTATTGATACAACTACCGAAAGCATGGCATACTATCCGATACAAGTTGAGAAATTCTACAAGCGTTCAGCAAAACTTATCGAGGAAATGGGCGAAGAGAGTTTCTTTGCCATGTACGACACCGAAGAGCAATCGGTAGCACGTGAGTTTATTGAACATGGTCAGGCAATTATAGCCGAGCGTGAGCGTGCTGAATCGGCTGGCGAGACACCGAATTTCATACCACTCCTTCAATCGTGGGGTGGTGTTACGATGGCGTACCGCAAGCGTTTACAGGATTCTCCTGCTTATCGCCTTAATCACGAAGAAGTAGAAATGGCACTGCAAGAAGGTATTTACGTTATGGAAAACATGAGTCCAATTGAGGCAAAATTGGATGAGTACGGTGCAGTCTGTGCTATGGTCTTCGAGCGTCAAATTATAGATGAGAACGGTAAGCACATTAACTCCGGTGAGATGGTGGAAGTCCCTGCTAAGAGCATCTTCGTTGCGGCGGGAACATCACCGAACACCATGTACGAGAAAGAGTATCCAAATACTTTTCAGATGGACAAGCGCGGTCAGTATTTCCAAGCATTCGAGCTGGTGTAGGATGTAGCACTATGCAACAACCATTCGCCCTATTCAAAACAAACCTCTCATCGGGCATAGTTGTGTGCTTAGTTGCACTCCCCTTGTGTTTAGGAATTGCGATTGCTTCCGGTGCGCCTCCGTTAAGCGGGATTATTGCCGGTATAATAGGTGGTATTGTTGTTGGAGTAATCAGCAACTCACACTTGAGTGTGTCCGGTCCGGCAGCGGGATTAACGGCAGTCGTTTTATCAGCAATAGCCACACTCGGGTCGTTTGAATTGTTCTTATGCAGCGTCGTCATTGCCGGAGTGATACAAACCATACTTGGTATTCTCCGTGCCGGAACAATTTCGAACTACTTCCCCAATAATGTCATCGAGGGTATGTTAGCAGGAATTGGCATCATCATCATCCGCAAGCAGATACCACATGCAATCGGGTATGATATTGAGAATATGGTGAAAGAGGAAACCATCTTCGACAGTTGGCACTCGCTAATTGATTTCTTCACCGGTGCATTCGACAGATTTCATTGGGGTGTAATTCTGATATTTTTTCTGTCGGTGTGTATTCTGACTTTGTGGTCGCGGTATAAACTTCACGAAAAAATGAAACTGCTTCCCGGTGCGCTGGTTGCCGTGTTTGCCGGTGTCTTGCTAAATGAGTTTGTATTTACTTCAAATGAATGGTTGGTGATACGCGGCTCGCTCTTGGTGAACCTGCCTGCATTGCATGGTATTCAAGAGATTACACATGTGTTAGTCATGCCTGATTTTTCAGGATTGATGCGCGTTGATGTATGGACAATCGGACTGACTGTTGCCGCTATCGCCAGTATAGAGACGCTCCTTAGTATAGAGGCAGCAGATAAGCTCGACTCGTTACGGCGTGTGACGGACACCAACATTGAGTTAATTGCACAAGGTGCCGGCAACATCATATCTGCAATGGTCGGCGGATTGCCCATGACATCGGTCGTACTCCGAAGTTCCGCAAATGCCAATGCCGGAGCTACACACAAAACTTCAACTATCATTCATGGTGTGTTACTGCTATTTTGTATGATGGCGTTGCCTGCACTGCTCAATAAAATACCACGAGCCACACTTGCAGCAATCCTTATCCTTATCGGATACAAACTTGCCAAACCATCGTTGTTCAACAGCTACTGGCGCAAAGGAAAGTATCAGTTCATTCCGTTTATCATTACAGTTATCGCTGTGGTTCTGTTTGATATACTCAGAGGTGTGGGACTTGGTTTGCTTATCAGTTTGGGATTTGTGTTGCGTGAACACCTTCGCAAAACATATTACATTAGCAAAGAAGAACTTGAATCCGCTGGCGAAATTCGAATCCATCTTGGCGAAGAGGTTTCTTTTCTAAACAAGGCGGCAATCAAGCGAACACTGTATAACATACCTTCTAACACATCAGTCATTCTTGATGCAACTCGGACAACATATATCGCAGCCGATGTGTTGGATATTATCGAAGAATTCGTGAACTACCGCGCAAAGGAGTTAAATATCAATGTGCAGCTTGTTGGTTTGAATATGGTACATATCGAACAGTCATCGGCACAACATCCTCAAATTGAGATTATCCACAAGCGCACACTGTGATGTATCAGCGACCAGCACGTCGGATACCATCACATATTAACATTGTATCAGTTTCATCAACTCATAGAAAACAGCGAAGGTGATTCCATTGATACTAATACTACTCTTGTTTTATCACTTTCTCAAAGTATCGCTGCTCGCCGACTGTAAGCACTACCACATACATTCCGGGCGGATACGACGTAATATCAACACGTGATTTGCTTTGGTATGATTGTGCTTGGCTAAACAGTTTCATACCGCGTGTATCAAAAATCTCAATCGTTGCATGTTCATCTATCGGTACATCAATAGTGAATATACCGGTCGTCGGATTAGGTATAATTCGCAATGTGGCAGAGCGTTCTTGTTGATGTACCGAGGTCGGTG
>JAEUSO010000093.1:0-10778 GCA_016788605.1 Candidatus Kapaibacterium sp.
TTGGGGTTTTGTGCAAGCAGTAAAGCACACAGTCCGCTTACGTGCGGTGCCGATTGCGATGTCCCGCTCCAATAGGATGAATACACCGTACGGTTGCGGTGGTCAAGTCCGTAGATGAAGTTGCCGGGCGCAGTCACACTTATATGCGAGCCGAAGTTGCTACCCTTTGCGCTATTCCATGGAAACGAGGTTGTGCGTGTGTCGTCGGGATTCGTGCAGCCCACTGCCATTGCTCCGGGAGTTGCTGCGGGATACGAGGGATTCTCGCGGTTGTCATTCCCCATACTCACAACAACAATGCTATTGTTTGCAATCGCCTCGGCAATCGCGCTTTGCATTGCAGCCGAAGCGGTTGTTCCGCCAAGCGACATATTAATAACCCGCGCACCGTTATCCGAGGCATAGGCAATCGCCGCCGCCCACCATGAGTATAATCCCCTGTTCGTTGAGTCGAGTACTTTTAGATTCATCAACTTGCAACGCCAGTCCACTCCCGCCAAACCGCGCCCGTTGTTGCCATTCATACCGATAATGCTTGACACGTTTGTTCCATGACCGTAGTCGTCGTTCACGTTGGCGTTGTTGTAGGCAAAGTTCCATCCGCGAACATCGTCGGCGAAACCGTTACCGTCGTCGTCGAGTCCGTTGCCGGGTGTGTCGGCGGTGTTGCGCCATGTGCGTCCGGAAAATTCGGGGTGGTCGAAATCGCAGCCCGAATCAAGAATGGCTACGATAACGGATGAATCGCCTTGTGTTACTGTCCATGCGTCGGTCATGCGGATATCTGCGCCAACTTTCGCGGGCGCAAGCGAGAATGTTCCGGTGTTCCGCAACGACCACTGCGTGCCGAAGTTTGTATCATCCGGTATCAGGTTCAGATCAGCCCTTTTTTTTTGTGATTTTTTCGTTGAGCGTTGCACTTTGCGACCTGTGCCTTCGCCATAAGCATCACGCTCTACAAACTCGAATGCACCGGTGTTTTGGTATTCCTCAATAATCCGCTTCATGTCGCTTCCCGCCGGAAAGTTCAGCGCGTACATACGCGGTTTCGTTCCGTTATTTTTCCGGCTCGAAAGTTCTTCCGCTGCATTGCATTTATAACGTGCGTTCAGTGCCTCGACCGCCGGCAATGTGGCACAGAGAACAGCCGTCCGCTTGTGTGAGAGCGTCAGTGTGTGTCCCGATTCCTTGAACTTGACGATGATGCGGTTCGGCAGGTAATCGGTTGAGTACGCGGCGATGCAACTCATGTAGAGTGCAATGCACAGGCAGGTAATGGTTCTCATAATCTGAGTATGGTTCTTCCTTAAGATTTCGCTGTATAATCAGATAGTTTCTGAGTATTTCGTCAGAAACTTCGCACTGCCCGCACACTTAGTCTATTGTTATATGCTAGTGATGTTTGAATTCCTTTATAATTCACCCCATAGCCACTCTGATTGTTAGGTCGAGATGATGTCCAGTAATAAAATCTATCGTCCTTAGTAAAATTAGCATACTCATGACCGTAGGCATATGAGTAGGTATAATAGGTGCTCATTATCTTTCTTAATTCACCCAAACTTGGCAGATACCAATCACTTCGATTACCAGCCCTACAGTTTAGGCATGCTAAAGCAGCACTTGGATCTGCCGTTGTGAACGCCCGAACAATATTGGTTGTATTTTGTATGCCAGTCCCATAGGATGTGTCTGTTGATATTGTTTTTATTGCATTTGCCCAAACTGACGTAGCCACATCATTTTCTGTGATTATTAAACCGTGCTCCACATTTTGGTCATAACCAGGTTCGCCTTTCTTTAATACATACGCCACTACTCCCCCTTGATATAAAATACCCGGATATAACCCCTGCGTGGTAGTAAATTTTATCATATTGCCATACCCTACGCCATTCGCATTACGGGCAAATGCACGCAAGTAATAGGTAGTATTCGGTATTAAGTGAATATCATCGGATACATTTCCTGTTCGCGATTCAAAGGATTTATTCTTATCCCAACTCCATAACCTGCTCATTCCCGTGCCAATCGTAGGATCGGTACTTGTACTCCAACAAATTCCTACCGAATCAATTGCACTTCCTCCATCACTTGTAATATCTCCACCCGACAATCCAATAAACTTACCGTACTTTGATTTATCATTAGACATACTCATTGGGTCAATCACTAATAGTTCAACCGCTTTCGTTGTTAGTACTGGGACTGGTGCATTGTCTTTAGTTGTGAACGATACTTGGGTGCTGTAGCTGGTTCCAACTCCGTTGGTTGCATACGCCCGTACAAAATATGTCGTAGAGGGTGTAAGCCCTGTTATCGTACTATTGAATACACCACTTCCACCTCCTTCATTTGTTTTCGTTGCTAATGATATTGTTGGGTTTTGCATCGTACCCCAACATACTCCACGAGCTGTTACTGGTGAACCACCATTATTCGTCACATTTGAAGTGCTGTTTGCCGATTGACTAAAGATAGTAGATATCGGGTTAATTGTTATAGTTGCAAGCGAACCGACCGCACCTGATTTTGTTGTGAACGTCAGTTCTTCTCCATATCCGGTTTTTCCATTTGTATTTGTAGCGTATGCTCTCAGGAAATATGAAGTATTGCTATTAAGCCCGTTTATCACACTTGTGAACGAAGAAGTACCATTACCATCGTTCGTTTTGCTATCATTTATCGTCGGAAGTGCCGATGTCCCCCAGCATACGCCTTTAGCTACAATTGCAGATCCACCATCACTTATCACCTCACCACCTGACACAGCATTCAACGATTGCACATTAGTTACTGCAACTGTTTTAATTATGGGCGTATTATCGTTTGTATTTGTTACTTGTTCATCTTCACAGGATACTGCAAATAATGCTATCATAGTGAACAATACCACTCGGATATAATATATCCCTTTGTGTCCGCCAGAATTTAGAATCGCAAATTGAGTACGCATACCTCTTATGGTTGTTAGTTGAACACTTTACTTCATTTCGCAAATATATCATACATTATCCTGACAGTTTCATCCTATATCAGACAACGAAGCCATCTGTCTACCCAATCTTCCAATAGATTCTGCACGCGGCGGTATTCATTTAGCACGTCGGCGGGCGTTCCGCTTGCATAGTATGGATCAGGAAACGACGTGTGGATTTTGGTTGTGTGTTCAGGAATAAACGCCAGATTCGCAGCGGCATAATCGCAGAGCGTGATAATCGAATCGAAATGCTCCGACCTGAACACCTCTGTTCCTTTGGTATGAAGTCCATGGGTGGAATACCCGCGCTCTTCCAATACCGTTTTGGTTTGTTCCTGCACCTTCGCCGCTGGGTGCGACCCCGCCGAATATGCCTGAACGTCCACCCCAAGTTCTTTCGCTTTTGCGTTCAGTATTGCTTCCGCCATTTGGCTTCGGCAGGAGTTTCCCGTGCAGATGAGCAGTACCGTATGTTTCATCACATTATCCGCGAACAAGCCATTTGGCAATATCCTTGAACGATGCTTTTTTGCCGTAGCTCAATATGCCCACACGGTAGATGCGTCCCGCCGCCCACACCGCTGCAAAAAATGTTAGCACAACCATGAGCGATGATACCACAATTTGCCAGAGCGGCACTTGCGTAGCGGCTGCACGGACAATCATCAACGTCGGCGTAAAGAGCGGAATCATCGAGAGTATGGTTGCTATTGTGCCGTCTGGTGCGGTGATGATATTACCAATAAAGAGCATTGGGATAATCAGCGGTAAGGTTATCGGCGTTTGCAGTGATTGCAGGTCTTGCTCTTGGTCGGCTGCGGCAGCAATTCCGGCAAATAGCGAGGAATACATGAAGTATCCGGAAATAAAATAGAACACAAAACCGATAATCAACCACGGCGATATTGAGGGCAGGTTGAATGCCACACTTGCAGCCGACATATCTTTTGCCTTCAGCATTTCCACCGCTTGTTGCGAGTCGCCAGCACCAAGCATTGATTGTATAACCGGTCCGGCAAACGTTGTTACCGCCATTGACATTCCCACCCACAATACCACTTGTACAATACCGACTGCACCAACTCCAAGTATCTTGCCCATCATAATCTCGAACGGTTTAGCCGACGAGGCGAGCACTTCCACAATCCGGTTTGTCTTTTCTTCCAAAACGGCTCGCATAACGATACTTCCGTAGATAAACATCATCATGTAAATCATAAAGCCCATCATATAGCCGACTATCGCCATCAGTTCGCTTGCGTCTTTTTCCGCGCCTTTATCGCCCAGTTTTACTGTTACACATTCCGTCTTTTTGTCCATCAGCATGAGCATTGAGCTATCCGCACCGGCGTTTCTCATGCGCTCTACTTGAAGCACATTTTGCACAGCTTTTTCCACCCGTGTTGAAAACAACACGCCGCCGCCGCCCTTTGTAAATACTTGAACAGTATCGCTTAAGAATACATTTTTCGGAATCACTATATATCCGCTAATTTTCTTTTCTTTTGTCAATTCTTGTAACTCAGCTTCGGGTTTTTCCGCTGTGGTAAAGAGTGCGCTGTCATACTCTACGAGCTTATGCCCGACAACACCGCTTTTGTCCACTATCTCAAGTTGCCGCTTACCGCTGTCTTCCGACAACACACTTACCAAAACAGGCACAGCAATTAGCATGAGCAATCCAATCGGCATTAGCATCGTGCTTAGCAAAAACGACTTTGTTTTTATCCGGCTCATAAATTCATGGCGGATGATAACACTGATTTTCGATGTGTTGCGTGCTGAACTCATTGAGCACCTCCATTTGTTTGCGAGCCGCCGACCACAGTAATGAATATCTCATTCAAACTCGGCTCTACCACTTCGTATTTGTAAATCGTAACATTCTTCATTGCGTGTTCAAGAATTTTCTGGATTTGTGATGTATCGTCCACACGCAACTCTGCGCGGTGCGATGTGCGCGAGATAATTTTCACACCTGTTAGCTTATCAAGAAACGAGTCGCTACCATCAAATTCAATCAATACCGTATCGCGTCCAAATTGGGATTTCACATCACGCACACTTCCGCTTAATACCACTTTACCCTTGTTCACCAGCAGGATGTCGTCACATAGTTTCTCAACTTGTTCCATAACGTGGGTGGAGAGTATGATGGTTGTTCCTGCATTCCGCAATTCGTGTATTACAGAAATCAGCAGTTCGGCATTCACGGGGTCGAACCCGCTGAATGGCTCATCAAGTATCAACAGCGGTGGATTGTGTACGGCAGTTGCTATAAACTGTACTTTCTGGCTCATCCCTTTCGAGAGTTCCTGTATTTTCTTCTTTTCCCATCCGTCCGCACCCATTCTGTGCAACCATTGATACCCACGTTCAGTGGCTTGCCGTGCTGATAGTCCTTTTAACTCGCCAAAGTAGCGAATCTGGTCTATCACTGTCATTTTCTTGTATAAGCCGCGCTCTTCGGGCAGATAGCCAATCATATTTTGTTGTTCCGCGCTCACCTTTTCGCCAAAGAGTCGGATTTCGCCGCTATCGGGAATCAGGATGTTTGTTATCATTCTGATGAGCGTGGTTTTACCTGCGCCGTTCGGTCCGAGCAATCCGAAAATCGCGCCTTTCCGAACAGAGAAACTGATATTATCAGTAGCAGTATAATCGCCGAAGCGTTTTACAGCGTTGTGGACTTGTAGAATATCATTCGTCATTATACGCCTGTTTCCTTAATATGTGAATGATGGTATAAAAAAACCCGTCAGATAAAAATGCCGACGGGTTCAACGATGCGCTTTTTGAAATGTTACGAGTGAATCGCCTTTTCCGCTTTTGTTTTGTGTTTTCGTATTTGCCGTATGATGTTGTCCTGCGCTCCGTGAATCGCCTTTGCGAAATCATCGGCATGTTCTTTAGCCACGATTGTTTTCCCGCTGATATGCACAATAAATTCCACTGAGCAATCTACTTCATGTTTGTCTAATATCACATCCGTACTGATAATACCATCATGAAAATGGGTGATGTTTTGTACTGCGCTTTCCACAGCGTCATTCACTTCGGGGCGGGCTTTGAAATGCCTCGCGGTCACATTCAATTTCATACGACACCTCTCTATAATTAGTAAAGAAACCTACCGTTGTGTTGCGGCAAGAGTAAATTGAAAACCGAGGTGCAAACTCACCGCACTTGCACCTATTTGTACATTTTCGAAAGCTTGCGGGGGCTGCACTGGGAATTGTTCGGCAAATTTTCGGAATGCTTGAACTTTCACCGGTGCGTATGTATAATGGACTTCCATTATCACACTTCCTGAACCGCTTGAACTTTTGGCGAATTTATCATAACCAAACTGAATTCCGCTATAAATTCTGAATACGGGGATAACCTTTGTTTCATTCAGGAGTGTTCCTCCCACCCTTATGTCATTGGGAACATCGGATGACAGTTTCTCCGTCCATTTCACTCCCGCAAATCCCACACCAGCTCCCACACCCATATATGTTTTGAATTGCGACTCGACAGGAACAATCTCTGCAACCAGAATGACCGGAATTAATGAGAGCGACACTGTTTCACTTAGGTTTCGTGAACCGACAGTAGTTGTATCCGGAAGGATTCTTGCAGGTACTGTTGCGTTTTCGGATACTGATGTTGATGTATATCCGCCGTCTATCCCTACGTTCCACATACCTGTTCGGAATTTGGCAGCAACTGATACCGATAATGGTAGCGAGAAATCCGGTTGTTTCGGTAATTGAAGAATTGCTGACATAGGACGAAAGAAATCATTCGCATTCACACCGAATTGCATTCCGCCACGGACATTCAAAATAATCGTGTTTGAGTTCGTAGAATTGTTTTGTTTTTTCTCTTGTGCAAATGTTGAACTCAATACGCTTATGATTGTCACGAAGAGTAGTATCGGCAATATATTCATACTTACAGGATTCGTTTGCCCATTGTTGATGCAACGACATCTGCTGCAAACCGGGCACTATTGTTTTTATTATCCAAAATCGGATTCACTTCCGCTACTTCCAATGAGTTCATAATTCCCGCTTCGGCAATCATTTCCATTGCAAGATGAATCTCACGAAATGTCAATCCGCCCGGAACAGGAGTCCCTACACCCTCGGCAAGGGTGGGATCAACACTGTCAAGGTCAAAGCTAACATGAACGTGGTCAACCGAACGGCTCATATATTCAATGATGTCGTTCATCACTGCATACATTCCTCGCCTGTCAATCTCCGGCATTGGATACGCATGAACGCCTAAGTCGCGTATAAGTTGCTTTTCACCCGGATCAACAGAGCGAATACCAACCACCGCTACATTTTCGGGTGCAACTTTCGGGGCAAATCCCATTATCATCGTCAACTGTTCAACACCTAACCCCATTGAAACTGAGAGCGGCATTCCGTGGATATTACCTGACGGAGTGGTATCCGGTATATTCATATCAGCATGTGCGTCAATCCATACCACACCCAATCGCTTCCCTTTTTCTTTACAGTGACTGGCAATACCTGCGATTGACCCGATACTCATCGAATGGTCACCGCCAAGTATCAATGGAAACGATCCATTATCCAAGGTATCCTTAACAGCGCGTCCTAAACTTTCACACGATATACTAATTTCAGGTAAGTACTTCAGGCGCGGATCAACCACCGTCTGTACTTCCTTCGTTTTCACATCAACATTTCCGATGTCTTGTACCTCGTAGCCAAGTTCACGCAACTTACCTTCGATATCTGCAATGCGCAGTGCCGACGGACCCATATCTACGCCTCGACGGTCGGCGCCTAAGTCCATCGGGAATCCAATCATTGTTATACTCTTCATGTTTTTACCTTACTATTATTTTGTCAGTTACACTCCTACATTTCCTAATGCTATTTTGTCACACCTACATTACTCTCAACAAGTACGACAAAAAGACATGAAAAATGCTTTTAATTTTTAAAATTTTGAAGTTCCACGTGAAACTTTGTCGTTTTTAATTAAGATAGACCAGCAAGACACTCATATCTGCGGATGAAACTCCTGGAATCCGGGATGCTTGTCCAATCGTTGCCGGACGAATCCGTTCGAGCTTTTCAATTGCTTCATTCGAGAGTGATTTGATAGTTTGGTAATTGAGGGTTGGTGGAATCTCTTTTGATTCCAAGACCTTCATTTTCTCAATCTCCTCAAATTGCCGTTGAATATACCCGTGATATTTTATATCATGCTCAACACGCAGGAATTCCGATGGAGCGTATTCCCGAAATACTTCCTGTTTATCAAAAAGTGCACAGACATCATCTATTGTTACACGAGGGCGTTTCAAGATTTCTGTCATCGCCGTTGTTTGAGTAACGAGTGATTCCTCGCGGCTTGCTAAATAGTTGTTCAATATATCGGGTGCAATTTTCGTTGCTTGAACAAAGTTCTTGATTGTATCCAATGTTGCGCGCTTTGCATCAACAGTGGACATCATCGGCTCGGTTGCAATACCATTCTCAATAGTGTAGCCGAACAAGCGGTCATAGGCGTTATCCTGACGGAGCAGTAATCTATATTCTGCGAGTGATGTAAAGATACGGTATGGTTCATTAGACGATTTATTTATCAAATCATCTATCATAACCCCGATATATGCTTCAGATCGTTTGAGGATCATCGGGTTCATCAATTTTAACTTTCTTGCAGCATTGATACCTGCAACCAATCCCTGTGCAGCCGCTTCTTCGTAGCCAGATGTTCCGTTAATCTGACCTGCAAAGAATAATCCTTGTATTGTTTTGAGTTCGAGTGTAGGTTGAAGTTGATAAGGATAAAAGAAATCATAGTCAACTGCGTAGCCATACCTCAGTATTGTACATTTTTCCAATCCGGGTATTGTTCTTAGCCCAGATTCCTGAATATCAGCAGGCAAACTTGTCGAAAATCCATTTACATACACGGTGTTGGTATTCAAACCTTCCGGCTCAAGGATAATCTGATGCGAATCCCTTGCGGCAAACCGATATACTTTATCTTCTATAGACGGACAATATCGCGGACCTGCGCCAGAAATCACACCAGTGAACATTGGCGATCGCTCAAATCCCGATGCAAGGATTTCATGTGTTCTTGGACTAGTTCGAGTTGCATAGCAAACCAAACTGTTCTTTACTTTCTTAGTCCACAATGAAAATGGAGCAGGATTCTCGTCGCCTATCTCAATTGAGCATACAGTATAATCAATGGTATTACTATCTATGCGCGGTGGAGTTCCTGTTTTTAGCCGCCCATGTTGTACTCCGTAATTCTCAAGAACTTCCGAAAAGCCATTTGACGCCTGTTCACCAACTCGACCGCCTTCGGTTGCTGTTAATCCAGTGTACATTCGTGCATTAAGGAAAGTTCCACCACAAACAATGACACTTTTTGCATACACAGTTTCACCCGTGCTTAACACCACCCCTTTACATTCGCCCTTTTCGACAATAACACCATCTACTATTTCCCGTACAATATCAATCCCGTGTGCACGGACTACGTGCTGCGCGTATGCCGGGTATAAATCCTTATCATTCTGCGAACGTGGTGACCAAACCGCTGGTCCCTTAGATGTATTGAGCATTTTGAATTGCAATCCGCTTCTATCTGCAATCATCCCCATCACACCGCCAAGTGCATCAATCTCCTTTACAAGATGCCCTTTTGCCGAACCGCCGATTGATGGATTACATGACAGACGACCGATAGTATATACATCCATACTAACCAATGCGACCGAGCACCCCATCTTAGATGCAATACATGATGCTTCGATTCCGGCGTGACCGCCACCCACTACAATAATATCGTATTTCTTATTTGCCATTTCGTAGTAATTCGTATAAATGTTTCACGTGAAACATACACATACCATATAAACAATCAGTGTGCCTTTAGATAGTTGTATGCAACTGCAAGCAAAAATAAATCACTCATATTGATACGACCCTACGGAGCTAAAAGATTGTTACGTCCATCTACAAGAAACTTAAAAAAGTCGCTAAATGAGTATTCTTCGGTTTCTGTAGAATTACATTACTGAAGTCCTCAAAATGGCTCATAGAAACTATGGGTAGTAACAGAGACGATAGTGAAGATATGGTGTTGAAGATAGCATCCGGAAAATTATAAACAAGGAGTGATTCTGAATATTGATAGGTTCATAAGCCATGTTTCGACTTCGCTCAATAATCAGGGAACATAGGATGTGCAAAGTATAGCAAAGTGCAAATCGGTTATGATTCTATCGTCATACAACTTTAGTAGTGTTCTGGTATAAATCATGCAAAAACTGAGTTAAACGACGATTGAACAACTTTCCCACAAAATGTGGGTAAAACTGCGTGAAACATCAAGAGTTTATAAAATAGAATAAGGTTGTTCGTAGTGTGGAAGCAGAATCAAGAGGAAACTATACAAACAATTCAACAGCAGATGTGAAAAACAAAAATGAATAATATGACCATACAGAAAAGAAAACAAGGTTTAAACATAGTTATCCACTTATCCACATATTGTTTTTAAAAACAAATATAAAAAATTTAAAAATCATATAGATATAAGAATGGATTGGTTTGTCCGGTGAATAAGATAATGTAGTTTTGCTAAAGAAAGAAAACACTCGCAAACAAAGGGGACAAAGGAGAGCAGATGTTCAAATACATATTCTTGCTGATATGTTGTGCATCCGTAGCAAGTGTAGCGCAAACGCTGTCAATGCTGCCTGTCGAAATAGATGCATATCAACGGCACAAGGTTCGGTATTTCG
>JAEUSO010000093.1:10788-11071 GCA_016788605.1 Candidatus Kapaibacterium sp.
TATTTCGCGTACGATAACCAAAACAGGAATATAAGAAATCTGCTCACGACTGACTTTCAGGTTATGGAAAGCAGCAAAGTTCTGCCGGTTCTCAATGTAACCTGCCCGCAAAACAGTACCACACAACCCTCTTCGGTTGTCATAGCGATAGATGTGAGCAGTTCAATGCTACTCGATAATCCCTTGCGGATGACGACCGTAAAGAATGCCGCACAAATTGCACTAAGTATGATAGATCTTAATCAATCAGAATGTGCAATCACATCGTTCGATAATCTGTCGT
>JAEUSO010000094.1 GCA_016788605.1 Candidatus Kapaibacterium sp.
TTAACGGTGAAACGCAAACGATTACGATTTCCGGCTATGTTCGCTTTGTGGACATACAGCCCGATAACTCGGTGTTCTCGTATAACATCTCCGACATGACGCTGAACTACAACGGCGACGGCACAATTACCAAAGCACAAGAACCCGGACTCTTTACAAAGTTTTTACGATTCCTTTTCTAACCCGAACACATCACGATTATGAAACGCCTGATTGCCCTCTTCACCATGCTCTGCACTATTGGTGCATCTGCAGCCCGCATCAAGGATATTGCCTCAATCGAGGGTAACAGCGGCGTGCAGGTGGTTGGTTACGGACTTGTAACGGGCTTGAATAATTCAGGCGATACACAGCGTTCGAACTTTACAATGCAGTCGGTGATGAACTTGCTGAAACGCTTTGGCATAACACCGCAGCAAGCATTAAACATGCGTACCCGCAACGTTGCGGCGGTCATGGTAACGGCAACGATTCCCGCATTTTTGAAAAAGGGTGCGAAGATTGACGTACAGGTATCGAGTGCGGGCGATGCTGAATCGCTGCAAGGCGGTGTATTACTTATGAGTCCATTGCAAGCAGCCGACGGCACGCTCTATGGTTTTGCACAAGGTGCAATCAGTGTGGGCGGCTTCGATTTCCGTTCGCTTGGCTCACGCTCGGGACGCAACTTCACAACATCGGGACGTGTACCGCAGGCACTCATCCTCGAAAAGGCGGTTGAAGGATCGTACTCATCCAATTCACAAATCCGCATCTTGCTTCACGACCCTGATTTTACAACTGCAATCCGCGTTGCGGAGTCGGTGAACGCGCTGCCCAACCTGACGAACTCCGCACAAGCGGTTGATGCAGGAACGATAGCAGTTACCGTACCCGCAGGTTCAACGCCAACGCAAATTCTCGGCTTCATATCGCAAATCGAATCAGCAACTGTTGTGAGTGATGTTGCCGCCCGTGTTGTCATCAACGAGCGCACAGGTACGGTGGTGGTTGGCGGTAATGTTCAACTGCTTCCGGCAGTAGTGGCTCATGGCGGCTTGGAAATTCAAATACAGCGTAACGTTGGTGTATCGCAACCCGCACCGTTCAGCACAGGCACAACGCAGCGTTTGGAAAACGCAACGGTAAATGCTCAGGAAGAGCGTAATCCCCCTGTTGAAATTCAAGCAACGACCAGCGTAAAAGAAATGGCGGCGGCACTCACCAAACTGAAAGTATCGCCCCGCGATTTAATAGCGATTTTCCAAGCACTGAAAGAAAGCGGCTCGCTGCAAGGAGAGTTGATTATTCAGTAGTTCGGGATATAACCGTTACCCTACTTTCTTTCTTCAACATTACACGTTATGCAATTCTGATATTGTCACCATCTATTTCATCTTTCATCTTGTTGAATCACATTCAACCGCTACTTTCGTTGCGTTCAACCTGTTCAAGATAGCTCACCATTTCTTTAGATGTTTTATGATACGGCAGCAGAAGATATATATCAGCGATATGCCGCCATTAATCTATCTCATGCTCTATCTGATTCTGTTGATTATAGCAGTTGGATATAGCATCTATGTTGTTGTGCAGTTTCTAAACGGAACGGTGAAAAGCAACGACATCAGCGGACTTAGTTCACTACTCTTCATACTATTCTTCACGACGATATTCATAAGAAAGTACAGGGAGCTTGTTATTCAGAACAAGACACTGCTACTCAATAACTCATTCAAGACAACACACATTGTTACTCTGGCAAACTTTGTTCGTATTGAGCCGATTGTTTCATTGATATTTGCCATACGGTTATCATCCGGCGAGAAGCTCATCTTTACATTGCCATGGTCAAAGTATTATTCGATGCAGCACCTTACACATAAGCAGATTGCAGAAGTAGTGACGGATGAGATTAAAGGAATAATCGAATGAACTGATTATAACCTACCTTTGAATAACTATTGTGTATATCCATGAGTACGATTCATAACACAATCTGCTGCCCGCCAGACAAATTCCCAAAGGACATATTCTGGGGTGATGAAGTATCTGCGAAACTTATTAGTATCACTGATGCGATACGATTTTTTGAGTACAGAGACATTCTCGGCTTTTTAGATACTGTGTATCTGCACAGTAGAGAGGATTACGTGGCGATGTGCAATGGTACAATTCGTGTAGGGGATTTTTATCCGGTGATGTTAAGCATACATCCATGCCATTATCATAATAGTCCTAATCATGACCATACAAACGGCGGTTTAATGTTGGTAGCAAGAAACGCAAAATATGTGAACGAATCTAAGGATGCGATACTCCAATTCCGCCAAAATTATACCGTTGGAGATAGAGTAATATGCGAATTGTATTCGGATAGTAAGGGAGATTGTTATGAACACTTTTATGTACAGAATAGCATTGATGAATCGCATAGGGTAAGTGCTTACGGCTATATACCTGCCACTTTGAATGGGTCTCTTAGTTCCGTTGAGTATCTGAAGTTACATCGCCCTCTATGTAGTCCACTCATGGGTAATCATTGTTCTGACTTCTATCCAATGTCTCGATTTCTGAAATTTGAGTGTAGAATTACCGACATCAATGAGCAATTCTTATTAGTGTTTGTGGAGGTAATACAAGTAGTTGAAGATGGGATAAAATTGGAATCTGAAACCTAACCAAATCAATCTGTTACAACTGGAATACAAACTAAGGATGAAAACAAGTTCAAACATTTCTACATACCTGAGATTTTGCCAAATCCTAACTTGCACAGTCATTATTGCTGTTGCAATAGATGATATAGTTTACTTATATCACAATCCTGATTTAATAATTCAGATACCCCGATTATTCTATACGACATCAATCATAAGTTATGCTATTGAAGATACTATAATCATTGTTCTTTGTTTTAATAATATTATCTCAATATTGTTGAGTAAAACCAAACTATATATGTTAAGCACGATTCTAATACTTGCATACATGACAGGTATTATTTTGATGTATCATGTCTTATAGTGGAATGAGTATATCCAGAGTTTTTCGCCCTATCAAGTGCTACACGTGACTGTTTTATTCCACCCCGACTACTTTGTATGTTTTGAAACATCTTCTCGAACTACCATTCTTAGAGGCAGGTGTAGCACCTGCCTCTAAGATTTTCCTCAATTCTACTCTTCAAGCCGAATCAATAATAGCTATATGCTCATTGGCACTTCAACCATGCAGAGTGCTGCTTTCACGTTAGCATATTCTTCAGGTCGTAATACAGATTCCGCCAAGGAAAGTACAGCGTTGAACGCTTCGGCGGGCATACCTGATTGAGCACCGGCAAGCATCATTACCCGTTCGTTGTGGGTATGCGATGGCAGTATGTATGTTAACCATTTCATAGTCAGGTCGGGCGACATTGCAGCCATAATGCGGTGTTCAAACGCTTGTAACTCGTCGTCGCTCATATACTGCCAGAAGATTGGTTGTGTATCGCGTTCTTCTTCCATCATGTGGCGTAACATTTCGCCATGAAGAAGGCACAACTCCATGTACAGCTCCTTCCCTGCCGCTGTTTCATCCTGACCGATAGCAACACATGCTTCGATACCGGTGATACGAGCCATGAGTTCATCTAATGTTTCATGGAGGCGGGTATGTTCGTTGCGGTCGTACACTGTTGCATTTGTGCATCGTGCGTCAAGTTCGGCAAAACAAATATCGTCTTCATGGTGCGAATGTGAATGAACTAAAGTAAATACCTCGTGCATTCTTAAACGAAGGTCGAGTACATCCTGCCTGTTTGTAAAATCTGTTGTTCCGGCTTTAGTAGTAAGTTCGCCAAAAGCATAGCGTAATGCTCGATGCGGGGTTGAGAAAACTTCGATTCTTGACATATAGGTTTATGTTAGGTAGAACACACGCACATTGTTTGTGCATTATTTGATATGTACAAAATTCCGGCTTCCACAGGTTGAGTATTTTCAACCGAAAGGTTGATTTGGCGGAAATCCCACCGTCAGTCAATTAGATTCCCTCCGCTCTGTGAACAATGATTCACGCTTTCTTAGGTGTACGGCTGCATCGTTTTGGAGTAGTTTTGCAGTTCGCATTCATCTTATTGTAGAAATATGTCCTCAGTCGAGACAACAACCAACGTTACCGCCGACCGCCTAAGTTTCAAAGACCTTGGCATTGCCGAAGCAGCACTGCGTGCTATTACAGAACTCGGTTTTGAATATCCCACCCCAATCCAGGAACTCGTCCTTGCGCGCTTTGTGCAGGATGAATCCGATATTATTGCCATGGCGCAAACAGGAACAGGCAAAACAGCCGCGTTCGGACTTTCCATTTGCGGAATGATTAACCCCAAAGAGCGCGTCCTTCAAGCTCTTGTTATCACCCCGACCCGCGAACTCTGTGTGCAGGTTTCCGCCGACCTGAATAATTACACGAAGTATATGTCGGTTGGTTCACTTGCTGTGTATGGCGGCGAACCGATTATGCGTCAGATGCGCTCGCTTGCCGCTAAGCCGCATGTGCTTGTGGCAACACCGGGCAGATTGGTGGATTTAATAGACCGCGGTGCTGTTGATTTATCAACAATCCGGTATGTGGTTCTTGACGAGGCGGATGAAATGCTGAACATGGGATTCAAGGAAGACCTGAATACCATACTTGAAAAAACACCGAAAGAACGGCGCACGTTGCTCTTCTCCGCCACCATGCCGCGCGAAGTTGCAAGCATTGCCAAGCATTACATGAAGAACGCTGTGGAAGTGACCGCCGGTGCTAAGAATACCGGAACGGAAACAGTTGAACATGAATACTACATTGCACATGCAAAAGACAAATATCAAGTTCTCCGCCGCGTGATTGATGCGAACCCCGATATGTATGGCATCGTCTTCTGCCGCACGCGACAAGAAACACAGGATGTAGCAAGCAAGCTGATGCGCGAGGGATATAATGCGGAAGCGTTGCACGGCGACCTGACACAATCAGCACGCGACTATGCAATGGAGAAATTCCGTATCCGCCACTTGCAGCTTCTGATTGCAACCGATGTTGCGGCACGCGGTATTGATGTAAGCAACCTTACCCACGTTATCAACTATTCCCTTCCCGAATCGCACGAAATTTATAATCACCGCAGCGGTCGTACCGGACGCGCCGGAAGCAAAGGAGTTTGCTCCACCATCATCAACATGCACGAGCGGACCAAGATTCGCTTTATCGAACGGGGCATCAAGCGCGAGTTCACACAAAAGCAAATCCCGACCGGCGGCGAAATCTGGCGTGCACAGCTTGCCCACCGCATTGACAGCATCAGCGCGTACTCCTTCGACGAAGAGCAGGCAAGCGAGGCAATGAAAATGATTGAAGCGAAACTTGTGGGAATTGACAGCCACGATCTTATCAAGCGTTTTGTGATGATGGAATGTGAGCGGCTTTTGAAAGAATACAGCAACGCACCCGACCTTAACGTTTCGTTCAAACACGAACCAAAATTCCGCAACGACGGATACAACAATCGCAACGACCGTGGCGGCAACCGCTATGAGCAACGCGGCAATCGCTATGAACAACGAGGCGGAGGTTACGAACAACGCGGCGGCAGTAGAAAATTTGAGAAAAGTGAGTATGGCGACAACAGCTATGCACAAAAACGCGACGGCAAAAAATTTGGTGCGGATTCGCAAGGCGAGCGTTCGTTTGGCGAGAAGAAGAAGTTCGGTGATAAGCGTGGTGCGGCAAGCGGCTCAACCACTCGCCTTGTCCTGAATTCCGGTAAGCGCGCACGCATGAATGCCGGTCGTCTGCTTGGAATGTTGAATGATGCAGTCGGTCATAGCAAAATCAACGTGGATAATATCTCTGTCGAGGATGGAAGCACCTACTTCACGGTGAGCAAAAAATTTGTCGGTGAAATTGTGGACGGTTTTTCCCGCCACTTCTCCGGCGAGCAATACCGCATTACGGAATTGAAATAGCAGTAAAGCGAAACTCTCGCAGCATCGCCTCCATCTTCTGCATTGTTGCGGAGAGGTTATGCCTCATGCGGACGGATTGAAACCGTGACGGAATGCGTGCGTCGTGCGGCAGCGTGGCTACCTCCCACGGATGGATATAGAAGCAACTGTGCCGACTGTCGCGCTCGTTTGCTTCGATTGTTCGCAACGCTGTTGCAACCGGAAACACACGGAAATAGAATCCGCCGAGCATGGCGATGTTCCGTAGCGGCGCGAGCGGAGACACCGGCACTTCGTGCAACATTCCGGCACTTGTCCTCCTTGTGTGGATTTCCACCGGTGAACCGGATATACCGTAGCGGTAATTCGCTATCGGCGCGATGCTTGAATCCATTGTATAGCCGCATCCTGTTAGTATATCCAACGCCCACAGCGATTGTGCTGTAATGGAAAAGTTCGGAGCACGGTAGCCCGTAACCTTCTTGCCCGATGTTTGTTCAAGAATCTGCTTCGAGTTCACAACGGTCTGTTTGAACTCTTCTTGCGTGAGCGTAAAAACGCTTTTATGTCCGAACCCGTGCGATGCGATGCCGTGTCCGGCATTGGCGATTGTTTCTATCAGTTGCGGATGCTTGAGCGCAACATCACCAAGGGTAAAGAAGGTTGCCGTTGTACCGTAGCGGGCAAAGAGTTCGAGTAACCGCATTGTGTTCTCATGCACCGTTTGCTGCAAGCCGTCCCACGCGGCGCAATCCACATTTGCAGCATGAAACCACTCCTCGCAATCCACCGTCATGAAGCGTTGCATTGCGATTACCCCCGCTTCTTGATTACGGAACGCAACTTCTGCAAAAAGATATAGCCAACGATAAACACCGCAACAACATTGGCAAGAATGACTACCATGTTCCCAATCAACAACCCGTATGCTAGCCAGAGCACCGCACCCGCCGACGCCATCGAAAATGCGCGTAACGAAAGTTGCTCAACTTCACCCGTGCGGTGTATGTGCAATGCCTGCGGCAGCATTGCAAAGGTTGAACAGCACGCCGCCACATATCCTAAAATTTCAACTGCCACTTGATTCATTGTTCTCGTGTAAATGTGTGCTGCAAAGCTACGAGCAAGTGGCGGGACATTGACGTTATGAATGAATCGGCTATAATCATTTCTGTCCTTCGGACATATCGGAGTTGGACGGATTTCGTTGTGGGTATTCTTTGATAGCGGACGCTACAACGATTGGGTGAAAACGGGCTGCCCTTTCCGGCAGATGGCGGGGTATGGCGGAGCGAGGGACGCGGTGCCGTCTGCATAGCGATTGCGGCGTGAGTTCTGTCAGTTGTTTTTTGCGCCGTCGCGAACCCACCGCGTCATGCCGGCTTTGTGGTTGTCGGTTACCACGCGCTGGAATGAGTTGTTATGCGGGAGAATGCCGTTCAACACTTGCGTGAGTGTGCTTGATTCGGGTTTGCCGACAATCAGAAGTCCGGGCGTTTGATATAAGCCGATGTAGGATGTGAGCGGGATGCGCGTGCCGTCGGCGTGGCAGCCGCTGAAAGCACATGTCAGGTTAAGGAACGGCTGAACGTGGGATTGGTACGAGACGTTTGAATCGGGAAACACAATGTCGCTTGGCTTTGTTGCGATTGTTCCGTCGCCGCATGAGTGCAATAGCAGGAAGCACGGCAATAGGCAGATGGTAAAGAGTCGTTTCATGATGATGTGATGATTATTGGTAGCTTTCGTTCTCGTTCGGAAACACCTCAGCGCGGACATCGTGGGCGTAGTTCGTGACTGCGGCGGTAATGCGTTCATGGAGCGATTCATAGCGGCGCACAAAACGCGGATTGAAATCAAGTGTGAGTCCGAGCATATCGGTATAGACAAGGATTTGTCCGTCGCACCCCGCACCCGCGCCAATGCCAATCGTGGGGATTGTGAGCAACGATGAGATTGATGCAGCAAGCGGCGAAGGAATTTTTTCGAGAACAATGGCAAATGCGCCCGCTTCTTCCAACGCCTTGGCATCGTTCATTATTTCTTCCGCTTCGTCACGTGCGCGACCGCGAGGGCGGTACGAGCCGAACTGATTGATACTTTGTGGGGTGAGTCCCAAATGTCCCATCACGGGGATTCCTGCTGCGGTCATGCGGCTGACGGCTTCCACCACGCGCTGCCCGCCTTCCAACTTCACCGCACCTGCGCCCGCTTCCTTCATCAACCGACCCGCATTGCGGAACGCCTCGTCGGGATGAACCTGATAACTCATAAACGGCATATCGGCTACAATAAGCGACCGCGACGCTCCACGCTTCACCGCTTTGGTATGGTAAATAATATCTTCGAGCGTGACGGGAATTGTTGTCTCGTGTCCCTGCACCACATTACCCACCGAATCGCCGACAAGCAGCACATCAACCCCGGCATCGTCGAGGATTCGTGCAATGAGCGCATCATAGGCGGTAAGGCACACAATCTTCTGCGCCTTCTGTTTCATCTCAACCAAGCGGAGTGTGGTAACAGCACGCTGATTTTGTTGCATGTATGCTCCGCCGGATTGCAGCCCGTCCGTGCTTTGTGCAGATTGTTGTTGCGATTCCATTATGTGCGTGTTTGCGGGTTAAACAAATCGTTATGGCAAAAATACTCTTGGCTACGGTAGCTTGCAGTAGTTTAGCAGCGCAGCATGTATAACATCCAACCGACCGCAATCACGAATGACATTCACAGAGTTCAAGGACGGGATGCTTCAACTCCGGTATCCTTATGGAATAAGCAATCCCTCACGGAACGGGTATCTTGTTGTATCGGTCTTCAAAACCATCATTGCTGTTCTGACGAAACCACACGCATACCCTGCAAGCACCCGCGAGCCGTGGTTCGTTTCTCCATTCTTTTTACTTGCTCTTGTCTTTCTGCTTTCACTGCAAAAATTCAGCAGAGACCCGATGATCGGACACATCGTTTCCTTCACGGGATTTAACAGCTATGTTGTGGGAATGACTTATATGGTTTCAGCATCGCTGACCACCGTGCTTGGTGCATATTGGATTCCACGCTTTTGGCATCACGTGCTTGGCATACGGATTGACCGTACTACCTTTATCTTGGCAATGATGAGTGTGTTTGCGGCAGTGGCAATTCCAAGTGATTTGACAAGCTGGATCTGGATGCGCTTTGTGAACAACGGGACAATTCCCATCTGGCTGCCCGATACCGTCAGGACAATCATTGTCACCGTGTATAGCTGGCTCTGCGGAAAATCGCTTGAGCAAGCTGCGGAACACGGCAATTAACACAACCTTATGTATGGATACACACACGGGAAAACACGCCATCGTTATCGGTGCGGGAGTTATCGGACTCAGCACAGCACGTGCGTTACTGAGCGCAGGATTCAGCGTACGTATTATTGCAGACACACCCACACAATCAACAACCTCGATGATTGCCCCCGCAATGTGGCATCCCTACAAGGTGTCGCCGGATGAACGGATGCGCGAATGGGCGCACAGCTCGTTTGCGGCGTATAAAGAACTTGCGGAGAATCCGGCAACGGGCGTTACAAAAAACGAGATACGCGAATACTACGGAACGCCCGCGCTTGAACCATGGTATGCTTCCGCTTTCGATGTGTTCCGCCGCCTTGATGCGGATGAGTTACCGGAAGGATATGCCGACGGGTTCAGCATGGAATCGTTTGTGATTGATACGACGGTCTATATGCAGTGGCTCGAAACATCGCTTATCAATGACGGTGTGTCGTTCGAGCGGCGCACACTTGAATCCTTCGAGGAGTTGCTTTATACCGACGCGGTTGTGGTGAATTGCACCGGACTTGGTGCGCGGTTACTTGCCGGAGATGAAAGCGTGTATCCGATTCGCGGGCAGGTTGTGCGCGTGCGGTCGGGATATTCGGCGGGCAACGCTTGTGTGATTGACGAGAACGGACCCCGCGCCGTGATGTATGCCGTTCCCCGTTCGGGTGATGTGCTGCTTGGCGGCACTGCCGATGAACACGTGTGGAACACCACGCCCGATGATGCTACCACCGCCGATATAGTCCGCAAAGCACAGGAACTTGTGCCTGCGTTGGGTGATGCTACCGTTATCGAGTCGCTTGTGGGTTTGCGTCCCGCCCGACCTGCCATCCGCCTTGAGCGCGATGCACTGTTCCCGTGGCTTATTCATAATTACGGACACAGCGGCGCGGGCTTCACCCTTGCGTGGGGTTGTGCGGCAGAAGCGGTACGGCTTGTAAAGAACATGAACTTGATCGGTAGTTCAGAACCAAGAACTGTATAGTTGCTTTCGCGGTCGCTCTCCTTGCCGATGAACGTCCGCGTTTGTGTGCCGTTCAGATTCCACACTACATCACCAAAGGGTTTGTAATCGGTTGCCGTCTCAACCGCCTTTCCATTTAATACCATATCGTTTGAGCATTTTTCGATTCCTGCTATTCACATCATGAATGAGTACATCGGTATGCAGAATTGTCTCTTGCTTAAATTTTTCAAAATCCCAATTCCGATGCTCATTATACACCGACTGTTTTGTTGTTTTTGCAAGTATGAGTACACGCACAGTATCATTGATAATAAGAGTACATCCGCTCAAGTATGAGCCGGGTTCTTCTTCCCAATCGTAACGCGAATAGGAAAATGAGAGTAGTTCAAGAAATTGTCCAACTTTCATTCCCTTATATGCACTCGTGCTCGCATTCAACAAACTGTCAAGGGTAATCTTAGTCGGTTTAGCAGCTGCCGCTTCGTCACGTTGTTTACCGCATGAAGACAAGAGTAAGACAATCACGATGATTAATATTTTCATTCCCATAATTAACGTCGTCTATCTACGAATTATATTAAAACGCAAGCTACCTCGAAATAGCTTTACAACAGCATTTACGCCAGCTATCTGCTTTTCTGGTTGAGTTCCCTTACTATTATCTCTTGCTGTATACCATGCTTTTTCAATGCCATCGAATCCAATTTTATTATAAATCTCTTTTGCCTTCGCAGCATCAGTAAATTGGAGAACGTATGTTACGTTCGGAGATAAGACAATATTCATATTATA
>JAEUSO010000095.1 GCA_016788605.1 Candidatus Kapaibacterium sp.
GGTGAACATCATTCCAACCGCCGGACACACGTTCAATGTCACACACCCAATGGAAGCGCCGTCACCCGAACTGCTCACAGCCATTGAGGAGACACAGAAATTCTTTTTTTGATACCGGCGTACACCGCAACTGATGTTTCGCCGTCACTCACACTGCGGCGAACGCCAAGATTTCATAAAGCACGCATGTATCCGATAATTCCCCGTATGATTACTTTTCGGCATATACTACCTGTAGTTATCATTGCACTTGTGGCAATGGTATTTTCTGCGTGCAGTACGGGAACAACGTCATTCACTGCATCACAAACATCACCGCTGAATACTATCCGCACTTTTGCTATGCAGCTCGACAGCAACCATATCGAAGAAGCGATGGCATACATAATACATCCGACGGGCAGGAATTTTATGGCGGCGGAACGTGGCGACCTCAGCGACGAACTTGCGCGGCTGAGGCGTGTGATTCAGCAACGGAGTATTACCAAAGTCCTCCCTTCCACCGAACGTGATAAATCAACAACAACCATTGTCGAGTTCGGCTATATGAAACGCATCACATTCACCACAACGCAACTGGATAGCAAGTGGTATATCACCTCGATTAGCGACGGTGGAAGCGAGTAAATCTTCAATCAGGAAAAAGACAGTGCTTTCTACAGCGTACCGTGTGCGCGGTCTCCGGCATCGCCCAATCCCGGAACGATATAACCATGCTCATTCAATTTTTCATCGAGTGTAGCGCAGATAACACGCACATCGGGGAACGCATTTTCAACGGCATGAATCCCTTCGGGCGCGGCAATGACAGAAACAGTAATAATGTTTGAAGCATGATGATGGCGCACATACTCAATAGCTGCACACATACTGCCGCCGGTAGCAAGCATCGGATCTACAATCACCACAGTATCGTCTGTGCCAATCGAAGGGATATTAGCATAGTACTCATACGGTTGCAATGTTTCTTCATTGCGTTTCATCCCCAAATACCCGATTGCAACATTAGGAACAAGATGTATAAACGGTTGCAGAAGCGTTAGACCTGCGCGAAGAATCGGCACAACAATAATTTTACCTTTCAACACATCGCCGCCGGTTTCTTGCAGTGGTGTTTGTACTCGAACGGAACTCGTCGGTACGCTACGTAGTGCCTCGACTGCCAAATGATACCCAATCCGATCTAACGCTGCACGGAATAGTGCGGGCGGAGTATCCTTGTCGCGTATCGTGGTAATATCGCAACGGACAAGCGTATGGTCGAGAATCGCAGCCATTAGAACTTTGGAAAAAAAGTAATTGATATACGCGGCATGGAGAAGAAGGTCGCAACATTCGCCGGAACATACTTGTTTTGATAAAGGAAACGCGAGTCCTCGGATGAACTAAAGAAATTCAACCGCCATTCGCCGCCCGGCGCGAGGATACCATACGGGGTGTTGATATTCACAAACAGACCTATACCACCCACAAGACCTAGAAGATTCCGTGTTCTGCCACGGTCATTTGGATCTTTATCATTCACGAATCCCTGTCCCCCATTAAAGTCGTTCATCAGATAACTTATCCCGCCAGTGCCATAGAACACAACTCGGCTGTAGGGATTGAACATGTATTGCATCGTACCTTCCAATACTTGGTGTATATCGGGAAGCGAGTCGCCAACATCATTAAATGTGAAACCATCCGATAGATTGCGTAACTTCTTGATATTCTTTGAGCGGATATACCCAAATTCAAACTTGATTTTATCACTGATTGCATAATGAAACGAGCCACCGAACGAGAGAATGCCGTCGTAGGAATACACGTTCGGTTTAATCTGTACTGCGGGATCGAGCGATGTCCACGCATCCACAATGGTATTTGTTACCGCAATAAACGAAACACCGAAGGACTTAGGATACGGGTGAACGAGTTCGACTTCGGGTTCATCTGTTGAATCGGTATCGCTTGTAGCTTGTGCAAGAAGTTGCATCGGCGCAATGATCATTGCAGTCAGAATTGCAAGACGGAAAAGTGTATTGGCGGTGAGTGTGGTCATAGTGATAATTGATTCAAGTGTTGTGTTTCGTAGTTCGGCGATTTTCTCCGCAATATATCGGACATGCGCCGGTTCGTTGCGTTTGCCCCGGTGCGGCACGGGTGTGATGTACGGCGAATCGGTTTCTATCATATACCTGCCGTCGGGTACGGAGCGAACCACATCGTCGAGTAACGATTTTTTGAACGTGATATTGCCTGTGAACGATACGTGCATTCCGAGGTCGAGTGCGCGGTGCAAAATATCAGTCCCGCTCGAGAAACAATGTAGTACGCCTTTCAGTGTCCCGTCTTGCTCTTCTTCGATAATTCTCAGCACGTCGTCGTCGGATTCACGGTTGTGAATAATGACCGGTTTATCAACCCGTTTGGCAAGTCGAAGCTGTTCGCGAAACCAATGCTGCTGCACATCCTTGGGTGCAAAGTCATAATAGTAATCCAGCCCGATTTCACCGATTGCCACAACACGGGTATTTGTACTCTCGCGTTCGGCGCGGGCGATGTCATCATTCGTGATTGCAGCCACATTATGCGGATGTATTCCTATGCCACGGTAGATGCGCTCATCACTCTCGACAAGTGCTTGCAATGAATCCCACCCTTCTGTTCCTATCGAAGGAATGATGATGCGCTCCACGCCTGAGTCGAACGCCCGTTGAAGCATCGCTTCCCTATCGTCGTCGAATGCGGATGTGTCTATGTGTGCGTGGGTGTCTATCACAAATGAGCGGGCTTCGTTGCAAGAAAAACGGGCTTCGTCAAGAACACAAAGCCCGCATGATGAGTTCAGGGATTTTAGGATTATTCTTCGTACCGCTTGATAGCAATAATTGCGTTGTGTCCGCCGAATCCGAATGTGTTACTGATGGCAACGTTGATGTCGCGCTTGACGGCGACATTAGGTGTGATGTTCAGTCGTGCATCAATTGATTCATCGCGGTTGAAGACGTTAATTGTCGGTGGTACGGTATTGTTATGCAACGCAAGTGTTGTTGCCACCGCTTCAATCGCACCAGCCGCACCAAGCAAGTGTCCGGTCATTGATTTTGTGCCGCTTACACTGAGTGAATCAAGGTGGTCGCCAAACACGGAGATAATTGCATTTGCCTCGGCGGGGTCGCCCACAGGGGTTGATGTTGCATGAAGATTGATATAATCAACGTCGCCCGCCGTGATATTTCCTTCGCGCATTGCTTCTTCCAACGCCAGCTTCACACCAAGCCCTTCGGGATGTCCGGCGGTAATATGGAACGCATCGGCAGTTGCACCGCCGCCAATCACTTCGGCATAAATTTTCGCACCTCTACTCAACGCATGTTCTAATTCTTCAAGCATTAGTCCTGCCGCACCCTCGCCAAGCACAAAGCCGTCGCGGTCCTTATCGAACGGTCGTGATGCCGTTGCCGGGTCGTCATTGCGCTCCGAAAGTGCCTTCATCGCATTGAATCCGCCGATTGCCGATTGTGTCACAACTGCTTCCGATCCGCCGACTACGATACCATTCGCCTTACCAAGCCGGATGAAGTTGAACGCATCAATAAACCCGTGCGATGACGACGCGCAGGCGGAAACCGTACAGAAGTTCGGTCCGCGAAAACCATAGCGGATGGAAATCAAGCCCGCCGCCATATCACTAATCATTTTCGGGATAAAAAAGGGGCTGTATTTGGGAATCGAACCGCCGGTGATAAACGCACCGATTTGCTCCTCGAGCGTCATCAGCCCGCCGATACCCGACGACCAGATAACACCGATGCGGTTCTTATCCACCGTATCGAGATTCATTCCGGTATCGGCTACACATTCGATAGCCGCGCCAAGGGCAAGCTGGCAGTAAAGGTCTGTGCGCCCCACTTCCCGCCTGTCCATGACGGTCAGCGGATCAAACCCTTTTACCTCGCAGGCAAACTTGGTTTTGAAGTGTGTGGTATCGAAACGGGTGATTGGCGCAGCACCGCTTGTACCGCTTACCAAACCGTTCCAATAGTCATTCACCGTATTACCTAACGGCGTAATCGCGCCCAGTCCGGTTATGACAACTCGCTTCATAGATTTTTTTTGTTGAGATGAAACACAAGACACAAAATAACGAAACTATACGAGAGAGCAACCACTCCATCTCTGGCAACCTTACTGTGCCGACCTACGGAGTATCCGTACAATATCACGTGCCGCATGAGGTGTGGCGGTACGAAGGGCGGATAGTTGCATTGCAACCAAACGTTCTGGCGAATCAAGCAATGAATCAAGTTTATAGGCAAGAGTCGGCAGGTTATTACACTTCACCGCAGCACCTTGCTCTAATAAATAATCACTGTTGCGCTCTTCCTGACCGGGAATCGGATTTATAATCACCATTGCCAATCCTTTTGCAAGCGATTCGCTCGCCGTTAGTCCGCCCGGCTTGCCTATCATGATGTCAGCGGCACTCATATAGTCGTGCATGGCAGTTGTGAAACCGACTGGGACTATCCGGCTTTTTGACTGCGCCGATTGTTGCGTCAGTTGCAACGATTCCACCCGCTCTTTCAGTTCCGCATTCCGTCCGCACATGGCAAGCACCGTCACGGGATTTCGTGTTTGCATGAGCGACTGCAGAATCTGCTCCATATTGCCTACGCCGAATCCGCCCGCCGAAATAATCACAACCGGAATATCCGCATCAAGCCCCAATGTTCTACGCGCCGTTTTTTTATCAACTGTTATCCCAAACGAAGAATCAATCGGGATACCCGTTGTGTGAATGTTCCCTGCATTAATCCCCATTGCCGACATATACACCCGTGCTTCCTCGCACGCGGTGAAGTAGTATTCCACTGACGGATTGAACCATAGCGAGTGGACATCGAAATCCGTGACAACAACCGCCTGCTTACACGTCAGTTTTTCACGGTGGCGGAGATGCGTGATAATATCGGCGGGAAGAAAATGCGTATTCACAACAAGGTCGGGCTGATGGCGTTTCAGCAACCGCATGAAGAGTCCCACATTCAACCGCTCCAATGCTTGCATCCGCTTTTCGGGTTTGCGGACTTTATCCGTCACATCATAAATCCAACCAAGCAGTTCGGGAGCTTTATTCGCCATTTCGATGTATGCTTTCGAGTACACATTACGGAGTGCTTTGGTTGTGTATTGCAACGTATCAAGATGGTAAATTTCCCGTGCTGCGCCTTCTGAGTGAAATGCCTGCACAAGCGCGTCGGCTGCACGAACATGTCCGGCACCGGCAGAGGCGGAGAGGATGAGGACTTTTCCTAATCGGGGCAGTTGTTCCATTCGCTTTCGGGGTGTGAATACTCTATACTGTCGGATAGAAAAAAGCCCGCTCAGATGAACGGGCTTACCGGTGAATTTGAGTGTGAGTTATGCTGTTATTTCAGCATCCATATATTCTTCCATCGGCGGGCAAGCGCAAATCAGAACGCGGTCGCCATGGGTATTATTCACACGACCGACCGATGCCCAGAATTTATTCAGACGGACAAACGGGGCGGGGAAAGCCGCATGTTGGCGCGTGTATGAATGCGACCACTCATCGGCAGTGACAACAAACTGTGTATGCGGTGCATTTTTCAGGACGTTATCGGTCTTGTCTGCCGTACCGTTTTCAATTGCTGCAATCTCGTGGCGGATGTGGATGAGTGCATCGCAGAAACGATCGAGTTCTTCCAATGATTCGCTTTCCGTCGGTTCAATCATAATTGTTCCGGGTACAGGGAACGAGAGCGTCGGCGCGTGGAATCCATAGTCCATCAAGCGTTTTGCCACGTCCTCGGCTTCAATACCGACTGCCTTGAATTTCCGCAAGTCCACAATCATCTCGTGAGCTGCAAAACCGTTTGCTCCCGTGTACAGTATGTCGTATTCTTTTTCTAAACGCGCCTTCATGTAATTGGCGTTGAGGATGGCATACTTCGTCGCTTTGGTCAGCCCTTCGCCGCCCATCATCGAGATATACGCCCATGAGATAAGCAAAATGCTTGCGCTGCCCCACGGCGCAGCACTCACAGCCGTGATGGAATGTTCTTTACCCATCGGAACAACTGCATGTCCGGGCAGAAACGGTGCGAGTTCTTTTGTTACGCCGATTGGTCCCATTCCCGGACCGCCTCCGCCGTGCGGGATGCAGAATGTTTTGTGCAGGTTCAGGTGGCATACGTCAGCACCAATCATTCGCGGACTTGTAAGACCGACTTGGGCATTCATGTTCGCGCCGTCCATATACACTAAGCCGCCGTGTTCGTGAATCACGTCGCAGATTTCCTTAATCTCTTCTTCAAACACACCGTGCGTCGAGGGATATGTTACCATCAAACATGACAGGTCGTCCTTGTGTTGTTCGGCTTTGGCGCGAAGGTCGTTCATATCAATATGTCCGTGCGCGTCGCTAGCAACAACAACGACTTTCATTCCAGCCATGACAGCACTTGCAGGATTCGTACCGTGTGCCGATGCGGGAATAATTGCGATTGTACGGTGGTGGTCGCCGCGGCTGCGGTGATAGGCGCGGATGACGAGCAGACCTGTGTATTCACCTTGCGCTCCGGCATTGGGTTGAAGCGACATGGCATCGAAACCGGTTATCTCACAAAGTGCTTTTTCCAGTCCGTCGAATACCTCCATGTATCCCGTCGCTTGGTCAAGCGGTGCGAACGGGTGGAGATTACCAAACTCCGACCACGTAACGGGAATCATTTCAGAGGTGGCATTCAGTTTCATCGTGCACGAGCCAAGCGCAATCATAGAATGCGTGAGGGAGAGGTCTTTGTTTTCGAGCATCTTGATATAGCGCAGCATTTCTGTTTCGCTATGGTAACGGTTGAATACCGGATGCGTCAGATACGCGCTTGTCCGCGCAATACCGGCGGGATAGTTCACAGCAACTTCCGAGCGCGCACCGTTCAAGTGTTTGGCTTTTTTGCCCGATGCCGAAGCAAGCACGCGAAGTATATCATCCACATCGTTAATATCGGTTGTTTCATCGAGCGAAATACCGATGCTGTTATCGGAGTAGTACCGGAAGTTCATGCCATTCGCTTCCGAGACAGTTCTGACCGTGTCCTTGGATGTATCGCCCAAGTCAATCCGCAACGTATCAAAATATGTTGCCGTGCGTACCGAAAGACCGAGTTCCTTTACGCCATGCGCAAGAAGCTGTGTATGTGCATGAATGCGCGATGCAATCGCCTTGATACCGCGCTGACCGTGATAGACAGCATACATAGCCGCCATATTCGATAGCAATGCCTGCGCTGTGCAGATGTTCGACGTCGCCTTGTCGCGTTTAATATGTTGCTCGCGTGTTTGCAATGCCATACGGAGTGCACGGTTACCCTGCGCATCAATCGAAACACCGATAATGCGTCCGGGCATTTGGCGTTTGTATGCTTCCTTAGTTGCAAAGTATGCTGCGTGCGGACCGCCGTATCCCATCGGTACACCGAAGCGTTGCGCCGAGCCGACGGCAATATCCGCTCCGAATTCACCCGGTGGAGTAATCAGAGCAAGAGCCATCAAGTCGGCACACACACACACAAGTGCATTATGCTTGTGTGCATCCTCGCAGAACGAACGGTAGTCGTAAATCTCGCCGTTATCATCGGGGTATTGAATAACAGCACCCATGTATGATTCATCAAATGCAAACTGTGTGTGATGCCCGATAACCATCTCCACACCAAGCGGTTCGCAACGTGTTTTCAGAACGTCAATCGTTTGCGGGAAAAGGTTGTTCGATACAAATAGTTTGGTTTGATGCGGCTTCGCAATCGCGTGCATCAGGTGCATTGCCTCAGCGGCGGCTGTACCTTCATCCAAAAGTGATGCGTTCGCAATTTCAAGACCTGTCAGGTCAATAATCATTGTCTGATAATTCAAGAGCGACTCTAAACGACCTTGAGCGATCTCCGCCTGATAGGGTGTGTACTGGGTGTACCAACCGGGATTCTCCAACACATTCCGCAAAACAACCGGCGGTGTGATTGTGCCGTAATAGCCCATGCCGATGTACGATTTATACACTTTGTTTTTCTGTGCTGTTTTCTTGAGCGAATGAAGAAAATCGAATTCGGATTGTGGTGCGGGCAGGTCGAGCGGTTTTGGAAGGCGGATGGATGCGGGAACGGTTTTATTGATAAGGTCGTCGAGCGAGGCAACGCCGATTGCTGCAACCATTTTGTCGGTGTCGGCATCGTTCGGTCCTATATGCCGGTCGCTGAAAACATCATGGCGATCTAAAATTGTACTCATACGGTAGTGTGTGATTGTGTTATGTTAATAATTGTCAGTGCGTGAGAACAGAGTGACGCAAAGTTACGGCAATTCGTGGATTGATATGAACGGCGAAATAGCGTCCGTCAGTTCCGCAGAGCCGTACAAGTTGCCGGAAACAAGAACGCCCTGCTCGGTAAAAAGCAAGGCGTTAAGAAATGTAGCCGGTAATGTGATATTACTTGCGGCGGTGCTGTGCAGCCCAATCTTCAAATGCTTCAATCTGTTCCGGTGTCAGCACACCCTTTACTGCATCGAAAAATGCCGTGCGGCAGTTGATGAAATCCTGCTTTGCCGTTGCCCGTGCCGGATTATTCTTCAGTGCATCGCGCAGTTGTTGCGAAAGTGCCTTGAATTGTTGTTTTGCAGTTGCCGAGTCAATCGTAGCGTTTTGCAGGCTGGTTTTAATTGCTTGGTACTGCGGTTTATATGTTTCCCAAATTGCTTTTTCCGAAGCGCGCAATGTTTCGCGTACAGTTTTGAAGCATTGTTCATGCTGTTGGTGCAGCGCCTTGATTTGAGCACGTTGATCGGCTGTCAGATTGAGGGCTTTCCGTAATCCTCGCAATCCTTTCAAACCAAAATCGCCGATGCGTTTGCCGTCGTTGGCGGGAGTTGCGATTGCAATTGGTGTGGCGGCATCGCATTCGTTCACATCCGATTCCGTTTCATCGGCATCAGGCAGTGTTGCCGAATACAATGCGTCTGCGTATTGATCGGAAACCGGGTTGGAATCGCGGTTACAGCTTTGCACGCCAAAGCTAAACGTAAGTGCCGCTGCTGCTGCAATGCAGCCAAGTATAATGCGGCGGATACCTTGTGTTGTCATAATGACCTCCGAAAAAAATGTTGAATTGATACCCTTTGTGATGTGAACCGATGCACAGTGAACAGCCGGTTCGCAGCATTAGGTATCTGTAATGGAACGTAGGTTTAATTGCCGTTAAAAATAAAATCTCAATACTACAGTTACCTTAAAATGCGCCTGCATCAGGAAGGGCGCGCTGATATTGTTCCGGCGGCGGTTCGTCGAAGTGGAATGCCAGATTCTCGAAACGGGCGTAGTCCTTCACATACGCGGTTTTCACCGAACCGACAGGACCGTTCCGCTGCTTAGCAATAATGAGTTCCGCCGTGCCTTCGGTCGGTGAGCCGTCTTCGTAGGTGGTTATATCATACACTTCCGGTCGGGTGACGAACATCACCACGTCGGCATCCTGTTCAATCGAGCCGGACTCGCGCAGGTCGGAAAGCATCGGACGCTTGTCGGCGCGTTGCTCCACAGTACGGTTGAGCTGTGCAAGCGCGATGACAGGTATATCAAGTTCTTTGGCAAGTTGTTTTAAGGAGCGCGAGATGATGGAGATTTCCCGTTCGCGGCTTTCGGCTTTTGGTGCGTGCATAAGCTGCAAGTAATCCACAAAAACCATCGAGATATTGTGCTCGGATTTTAACCGGCGGCATTTTGCGCGGAGTTCCATCATACTTAGCGAAGGCGAGTCGTCAATATAAATCGGCGCTTCGGCAAGCACACCGATTGACTTCACCACTTTACGCATATCGTCGTTGTTCAGTCGCCCTGTTCGTATAAAATGTGCGTTGATGCGGGATTCGGCACTCAGCAAGCGCATCACAAGCTGCACCGCCGCCATTTCAATCGAGAAAAATGCAATCGGAGCATTGTATTCGATTGCTGCGTTCCGCGCTATACTCATGGCAAGCGCGGTTTTACCCATAGAGGGGCGTGCGGCGATAATAATGAGGTCGGACTTTTGGAATCCGCCCAACATTTCATCTAACTTCACAATACCGGTCGGAACGCCGGAAACGCCGTGCTCCACCCCCCTGTCAACCAGCGTGGCAATGATTTCGTAGGTCTCGCGAGCCAACTTTTTCATGCCTTGATACGACTTTCGCATTCGCTTTTCAGCTATCTCGAAAATTTCGGATTCCGCTTTGTCTATTTCTTCCAGAGCGTCGGTCGTATCGTCGTAGCAGGAGTTCATAATTGAACCTGCCGTATAAATCAGCCGGCGTTTCAGATAACGTTCTTGAACGATGCGTGCGTGGTGCTCGATTGCCGCTGCCGACGGTGTTTGCGCGTTGATTTCCGTCAGGTAATATGTCCCCCCGACATATTCCAACAGACCTCTGCGGCGCAACTCCTCTTGCAGAGTGATAATGTCAACCGGCGTACCTCGCTCGAATAGCGCAAGTATCGCTTCAAAAATCTTCCGGTGGGAATCACGGTAGAAACAGTCGGGCTCAATAATTTCAATCGCACGTGAAATGGCTGTGCGGTCGAGCATCATTGCCCCAAGTACCGAAATCTCTGCCTCGTTCGAGTGTGGCGGAACCCGATTCCCTAATTGCTCCGGTGTGAGTGATTGTGGTGTTTGGCTCGCCCGCCCGCCTCCTATCATTTTTTGGAGCGGGTAGCCGTAGTCCGATGAATTGAACGTTGACTCCACTATCGTCTGTACTTTCTCAACCGGTGTGATAAACTATGCTGCATGCAATGGACAGGGGCAAAAATAGATTGCCCGGTTACGCACAGCCCAATCTACTTTCCCAAATTTTTTCCCATCTATTATCCACATCATTTTTTCCTCTCACTTTGGTTTATATAAGGTTGGAACTATTGGAGGCATCCAGCTTGAACACCGCATCAATACTTGATTTTTTTTCTTTAGAGA
>JAEUSO010000096.1 GCA_016788605.1 Candidatus Kapaibacterium sp.
TGCAACACACGACCCGTATCTGGCGCAGCACTTTTCGGATGCCCCGCAGATGATGCTCTATGAAGGAAAACTTTTCCGCAACCCAGAGCAAAAAAAAGCCGCCGAAGCGTAAAGCTTGCAGCGGCGTGAGAGATTGATTCAGCAATGGTTACTTTGCATCGGCAAGCATGGCTTTCAGTTTCATGATAACCGGAACGGGCGATGGATCAACATTATTGAGCATTGCCATATAGAACGACACCCAGTCGCCGAGGTAGATGGCACTAAACATCCGCGCCATGAGGGATGTGCCTTCGCCGTGAACTTCGTAAATGGACTTGACATTCGACTTGATGATTCCTTTAAGGGCATCGAAGCGGATTTTTACACGCGGATGGTCATCAACATCGCGCAGCAAAACAACGCTGAAGTTCTTTGTCACGCCTTTGGGATAACCCCAACCGTTGATTTCGTTGTGGTTCATTTCCGGCAGCACATGACCGAACGCCACGTTCTTTGCATTCTCTTGAATCTGTCCGCGCCAACGCAGATTAACCGCGTCCATCCGCTCATTGGCAGAGTAGATGACAGGCGCAGTTCCGGCAAGTTTCTTTGCAAGTTGGAACGCAGGATTTTTTGGACCCGGCATTGCGTAGAGACCGGAGAGTTTATCAAGAACGTCAATAGTTTCGAGTAACGCGGCTTGCGTGTTCTTCCGTGCTTTTGCTGTTACCGATGGATGCCGCATTACTGTGGCGAGCAACGGGAAAAACGAATATCCCAATGCACAGCGCGGCTGAAAACCTTTAGGTATGGTAATAAGCGGAACACCTTGCTTTTTTGCCATGGCGGAAATTTTACCGCCCGTGCTGATGCAAAGTAGATTCTTCGTTTTTTTGCGAGCCGTTTGGTACGCGCTCAATGTTTCTTCGGTATCGCCGCTATACGAACTTGCCACGACGAGCGTCTTGTCGTTCACTGTGCCGGGAAGCGTGTAGCCGCGCGAGACACTGATATTCAGCGAGTCCGCACCGGCAGTGGCAGCGCAATACGAGCGAACTAAATCGCCGCCGATTGCCGAACCGCCCAAGCCAAGAACGACGACATCGTTCGACTCGGGTTTGTTCGTGAAAAACGCCGCCTCGTCGCCAATGGAAATGGCATGGCGAACTTGCTCCGGGAACGTAAGCAAGACATTAAACATATTTGCTTTATCGGCGTTGAAAAGGTCGCCAACCTTTGGCTGCGATGATTTTGAAGCCATGTTTCAATCCTTGAACTTGTTAATAATCGAGAACACTATGAACAACAACCACACGACACATCTACAAATGCTACAACGAACAATGTGGCGGTATTTCCTGCCATGTGCAGCGTTGCTGTGTATTGCTACTGCAAATCTACATTCGCAATCTGCGGCTGCAACACAGGAATTTCCGATGATGCTTGCAATCAAGGCGGATTCCTTGCTCTCGCCCCATCTTGCCGAGTGGACGGAGCGGGGACAGTTTCGCGGAACACTGAAAAATACGTCGGCTCAACCGGTACGCTATCGCATTCAATCCACCATTACGCTTGGTGGCAATATCATCTTCAAACTACATCCCAATGACTCACCCTTGCGGACGTTGAACGCGGGCGATTCCCTGAATTTGCGTATGTCGGATATATTCCCGCTCGACCGTTTGCGCGATGCCGTGAAGTCGCGTGTATCAAGCAGGCACGTGGGCGTACTGACGCAAACCGGCAGATATTCCATCTGTGTAAGTTGTGTTGATTCGAGCGGATTCACATTTTTCACGAAGCCCGTCTGTGTGGATAGAAACATCACTGCATACCGCGAGCCGTTGGCACTCTTTCCGCGTGATTTCGATACGGTGCAAGCCGGTACAAAAATTTCGTTCGAGTGGCTTGGTGTGATGCCATCGCCGGAGTTCTGCGTGTATAATGTCCGCTGTGCGTTTGTGGGAAACATGCTTCCGGCACAGGCAATACGCGATGACTTCCCGCTGCTTGATACCAATGTGCGGAACAAGTCGAAGATTGAGTGGAATGTGCCGCCATTCCCGAATGATATGCAACTTGTCTGGCAGGTTCACGCAAAGCGCAGGGACGACATACCGTATGGCGATAACGAAGGCGGGTCTATATTTATTCCGTTCTATGTGCGCGGAACAGGCGTTGCAAAAGCTCCGGTCTTCAAGACGTTTGTCCCAAAGCAGGTCGGGAAGAAAAAGAAGACCAAATAAGGATGGCGATTAGAGTTGCTGCAACCAGCGCAGGTATTCGATACCACGCCGTTCAGCGAAATAGTCGAAGCTGAGCATGAGTGCCGCCTGAATAAACAGCCCGACACCGACACCATTCCAAAAGGGAAAATCCTTGAGGATAAACATCAGGCAAAGCCCGACTACGATGAAGGAAATTTCAATCCACCGATATAAAACGAAACTTTTCATGACGGTTTCCATACGTGGGATTTCTTCGGTTTGGATTGCCGACGGGTTGGATTGCATTATACTCTCGACGCGCTGAATATCCTTGGGGCTGCGGAGGAATACCGTTGTTCCGACGGTCATGCCAATCAACGCAATGCCAATAAACGGAATCATCATTCCGATACTGAATGGCGAGGGTGATTGACGGTACATCCACACACTAACAGCAATTGAGATAAGACCAATACCGACAAAGAGAATGCTCTCATACCGCTCGGCGTTGAAATAGGATTGAATCTGTTCCATGGGAATTCTTAACTAAAGGGGAGTGTGATTGTAGTTACGCATCGCCGCGCAGTTTGCGGATACGTTCACGCGCTTCCTGTAAGTAAATCGAGCGCGGATACATGACAAGGAGTTCTTGTAACTCTTGAATCGCCGCTTGCTTGTTGCCTTCATTGATATGGCATTGCGAGCTTAGCAACATTGCCTTGTCTCCGAAAATTGTCTGTGCGTTTTTGGTACGGAGTGTTTGCAGAACCGATCTGCATTGGGCAAAATCCTTTGCATCAAAGTAGGCGCGTGCGGAGTTCATCATTGCCGTCTCTGCAAGGTCGGGACTCGATTTTGATTGAGCGATTTGATTGTATAATTGATGCGCTTCGGTGTACCTGCGCTGATAGGCGCGTAGCTCTGCCTGTGCATATTGACGAAGCAAAACGGAATCCTCCTTATTCAACGATATAAGTGTTGTACGCTCGATAGCATCGTTGGCAAACTCACTTTCGGTGTTGCCGGAAAGTTGCTCGTACAAACGCATTGCTTCGTCGAAACTTCCGGCGTAAAAACTCAGTTCGGCACTGCGAAATGTGGTTTCATCACGAAGTTGCGGAACACGGTTCACAAACTCATCGTTGCATTGTTTATAGCACGATGTCGCGTCGGCAAACCTATCCTGCATCACAGCAATAATGCCCATGTTCAACATTGCATACGCTGCCGCAGGGTAGTTGCGGTATTGCTTGACGAGTGAGGTGTATTCTGTGTTTGCATCATCAAGACGGTTCAATTGGTCTTGCTGCAAAACGCCGATATGATACTTTGCCTCGGCGGCGATATTGGTATTCGGGTAGGCAACTTCCAATGCGCGATAGCGTTCAATAATCGCTTTGACTTCCTCGGTGGAAATCTTCAGTCCTTGCGAGTTCAGTGATGCAAGACGCGATTCAAGGGTTCGCGCATAACCGTAATATGCGTTTTGTGCATACGGGTTTGATGTGCCTTTATCAATAATCCACGTATATGCTTTGAGTGCCGCTTCGTATTGATTTTCAAACCTGCATTGCTCGGCAAAGGTGAATACTTCCGAGCCGTTTGCACGGGTGTTGTTGTCAATGTCTGTTGTTGTTTCAAATGCGGCAAGGTAATCCTTCCGTTCGCGTAAAAACCACGCATAGAGTTTCAGATAGGAATTGTCATTGCGCTTGGATGCAGATACATTTTGCATATACGTGGTGATATATGCCGTTGCAGAATCATTGGTCAGAAATGCGGAGATGCGTCCTTGTGTTGATTGCATGTTCCGCGTTTGGGCGAACGAGGTCAGAACTTCCTGAATTCCTTGTTTGTAATTGCCTGTGGCTGCATAGAGTTGTGCAAGCTCATCGGCAAAAATGGAGGGGGAATCTAACTGTTCGCGCCCCCGAAGAATGCTTGCAATAGCAAGGTCGGACTGACGGATTTCCACTTGCGACAACACCACTTCTTTGATAGCTGCCATTGTTGCCGGACGTATAGAGAGTGCGTCATTCCATGCTTGCTCCGCTTCTTTGGTCTTTCCTGACTTGAATAACACTTGCCCGTAAAGTGCAAGAATTTTTGCAGACCTGTTGCGCTTGAGTTGCTGTTCAACAATATCAATCAAACTGCTAAAATTCTGGAGAGCTTTCAACGAGCGAACCGTTCCTTCAAAAGCGCGGGTGTTTCCCGGATTTGCTTGGAGCAACTCCATCCATATTCGAGCCGAACTGCGGTAGTCACCCGATTGCTCGTACGCCGATGCAACCCGTTCGCGTTCGTCTTGTGCCGTGGCGTTGTGCACACCGATGAGCATGAGTGTCGCAACAGCAAACATCAGAGACCATGCAGGTAAAGGGTTTGTTAGATCTAACATCCGTCGTTTCATAACAGCAATTTTATTATTCAATGATTATGCAAGCAAAGCAACAATTGCATCTTGCGTTGGCTCGCTTGGAACAAGCACGTTCCCAGCCGAATCAATCACAACATCAAGCTCGGTTCGAAGCCCAATGTCGTTTGGGATATAGATTCCCGGTTCAATACTGAACGACGTTCCGCGAAGAATTTCTCGTGTATCGTGCGTTTCATAATTATCCATGTTCGCCCCAGCTCCGTGTGTCTCTTCTCCGATATTATGTCCTGTACGGTGAATAAAATACTCGCCAAATCCGGCATTGGTAATGACAGCGCGTGCGGCATCATCAACCTCGTAGCCATAGAGTTTTATGCCTGACGAAAACCGCTCCCGTACTATAGATAGCGCGGCATCGCGTGCATCGCGGATAATCCCAAACAACAGTGCATCGCGTTCTGGAACAGTCGTGCCGCAATGTGCCATCCATGTAATATCGGCGTAGGTTGAGCCAAGCATCTCACTTTTCGCCCACATATCAATAAGGACAGTATCGCCAATTGTAATCGGTGAATTGATTTCAGGAGTCGGGCAGTAGTGCGGACTTGACGCATTCTTTGCAATAGCAACAATCGGCTCCGAGTCGGATTGCAAGCCATGCTCTTGGTAAAACCGCACAATGTTTTGTTGAACATCAAACTCCGTGACGTATGCTTTCTTCATACATTTCTGCCGCAGGAAATCAAAAGCATCCATCATTGCTTCGCGCAAGAGTGTAGCCGTTGTGAGATTGTCAGTGAATTGTAGCTCCGACCACACCGCTTGAAAATGCTGTGCGATGTCGGCAGAACTGACAACAGTTTTATCAAGACCGCGAATCAGCTCAATTGTTCCGGCATCCACTTTCGAGACAACAGGAATAGAGCAATCTGGAGAATACTCCATTGCAACCGTAGAGCAACCATCAAGAGCTGCACGAAGCGCATCACTCCACGTACTGCGCTCCGAATACACAATTTCATCCCACGCAAGATGCGACAGCGTATGTTGTTCTATAGCATGAACAATCTTTTTGGGTGAGCCGGAGCGCGGTATAACAATAGCCCAACGACGGGTGCAATGGCTGTGCTGCGGCATATTGAGAATCTTCCACGCAATACTATTCGATCCCCTGAAATCATAGAGCAGCCACGCATCCATAGAATAGACATGCAACAGTTCTTGAACGCGCTCAACAAATCATAGTCGGTTTCCGGTTATTGAAATAGATGAGAGAACTGTTTGGATTGCAGCCGACGGAGTGCACTCATTCTTCACTAAACGTCGTGTCACATCTTGAAGTACGTTTTGAAACTCTGCTGATGCGGTCAGGGAATCAACTACGGACTGAACAATCATTGAGTTCATCCAGTCATTGTACTGTTGTTGTCTTTTAACCGCTATTGCCAATTCATATCTCTCTGGCTTAAAAAATTCAGTTACTAATCTCCATGCGCCGTCAATTCCTTCTCCAGTTACTGACGAGCATGTATGAATTGCTTGCCGCCAGTCGGGACTGTTCGGTTGAAGTAATGATAGGATTCCATGAATAGTAGCGCGAGCTTTTGCCGTTGCTTTCGGGTCAATGTCGGATTTCGTCAATAGCAGAATATCTGCAAGCTCCATGATGCCGCGCTTCACACCCTGAATATCATCACCGGCGGTTGGCAGCAAAAGGAGGATGAACACATCAACCATTGATGAAACGAGTGTCTCTGACTGACCGACACCGACGGTTTCGATGATAATCGTATCGTAGCCAGCCGCCTCGCATACAATAATGCACTCGCGCGTACGGCGTGCAACTCCTCCAAGCGTTCCTTGCGAAGGCGAAGGTCGGATAAACGCATTATCATGCAAAGCAAGGCGCGGCATCCGAACTTTATCGCCAAGAATGCTGCCTCCGCTTTTTGAACTTGACGGATCCACTGCCAGCACTGCCACCCGCCGTTGTTGCTCCGTAATGTGTAACCCGAATGTTTCGATAAAAGAACTCTTCCCGACACCTGGCGAACCGGTGATGCCAATGCGCCACGACGTGCCGCTATGTGGCAAGAGTAACTCTAATAATTCCTCCCGCTGTACTATTGCATCGGGATGCGTATTCTCAATGAGTGTCAATCCTTTTGCAATCGAGCGTCGGTCGCGGGCAATGATACGCTCGGCAAGCTGCGGGATGGATATGTTATGATACATTATCGCGTTCCGTTGTTCGTGCCCGACTTCCGCATACTGTCGGCTTGCGCTTTGTAGATGGAATCCTGTTTCAAGTACCCTTTACGACGCTGTTCGTCATAATAAGCGCGCCGCTGTTCGCGCTGTTGCAAACGCCATTTCTGACGTTCACAGGATTTTGTGCCGAGGCACAATAGGAGCATGAGTAAAAAAATTACGATTCGTAGTGTATGATTCATTGTGGTGTTCGTATTCAGTTCCGTTGCAAATTTATGGGGAACATCGTTGCCGGAACTTCATCCTCCGACAGATTTTCAATTCATCGTCTGTTTATGCGTCGTGCTATGAGTAACTTGCAGTGAATTACGGTGTCTTTTCCGTTCATGTGAACCGGCAACGTTACCGGCGTGTTTCTATGCCGTCGCACTGTATCACAATAGTCCGTTTGACTGACATAAGGTTTCTCTCTTGAATTTGAAGTGAACATAGAACTATGAGAACTCTATCAACTACACAACGTCGTTGGCTTTTGCCAATCGTAAACAGTATCCTCCTTTCGGTGCTTACCACGATGTCGGTTGCACAAGGGGGCGGCAATCTCTTTGGCAAAAACAAAGTACAATACGAGCGGTTTGACTGGAAGTTTGTTTCGTCAAAACATTTTGATGTGTACTTCAATCCGGGCTTACAGTATGTGGCGGAATTCTGTGCGATTAAAGCGGAAGACGCTCTCACATCCTTGAATAAAAACCTCGGCTATCGCGTCACGAAGCGGTTGAGTTTTATTGTCTACGGTTCGCATAACCAGTTTCAGCAGACGAACGTGCTCAGTGAGTTTATGCCGGAAGGTGTAGGCGGTGTCACCGAGCTGTTCAAGAACCGGATAGTGATTCCATTTGAAGGTGATTGGGAGAAGTTCCGCCACGTCATTCATCACGAACTTGTGCACGCATATCTCAACGAAATGTTCTACGGCGGCAGCTTGCAAACAGCACTGAACTCGCGTCTGCAAATTCCCCTGTGGATGAATGAAGGTCTTGCCGAATATGAAAGTATCGGCGGGATGGATGTTGCCACTGACATGTTCATGCGCGACATCACCAATAGTGAATACCTGCCACCGCTTACACAACTGAACGGCTATTTTGCTTATCGCGGCGGACAAACATTCTACAGCTATGTAGCTGACAAATATGGCAAAGGGAAGGTCGGCGAACTCATCAACCGGTTGCGCTCGCTCGGGGACCCGAATATCACGTTCAAAAACGTATTTGGGAAAGATATGGCGGAGTTCTCCGAGCAGTGGGAAGAGGATATGAAAACAACCTATTGGGTGGACAGGGAGAAGTTCAAGAAACTCGACGACTTTGCAAAACGGATGACCAACCACACCAAAGAAGGAAGTTTCTACAATACGTCGCCGGTACTTAATCCCACAGGTGATAAGGTGGCGTTTATCTCCGACCGCGACGATGATTTTGCAATCTACTGGATGGACGTTGAGAAGAAGTCCGAGCCAAAACTTTTGGTCAGCAGTCAGCGTGCGCTTGACTTCGAAGAACTCAACATTCTTACACCCGGAATCTCTTGGGACCCGACCGGGAAGAAGCTCGCCATAACTGCAAAAGCCGGAGGCGAAGATGCGCTCTATATTATTGATGTTGCATCAGGAAATAAGGAAAAGTTTGTATTCAACATCAAGACAATGACAAGTGCACAATGGTCTCCCGACGGAAAGTACATCGCCGTTGTTGCGGTAGTCAATGAGCAGCCCGATATCTACCTTTTCGATGTCAAACTCAAAACAATGGCAAAACTTACCGACGATATTTTCACGGACTCACATCCTGTATGGACTTCGGATAACAGATATATCTATTTTGTCTCCGATAGAGGAACGAACATTGGCAGTAATTCAACGAAAGAGAATTTCAAAATTTGGAATCATGACTTTACACAGTCCGACGTGTACATGATTGATGTGTTCACAAAGAATATCGAACGTATTACTTTTGACCCAGAGAACAAGAAAAGCTCAATTGCTGTCTCGAACGACGGGAAGAAGATGCTCTTCGTCAGCGATAAGAACGGCATCGGTAATATGTACGATATGGAGTTACAAACAAAAAAGGTTCGACCAAAAACAAACTCGATGTCGGGCATAGCACAAATCACGTTGGCAAAAGACGAATCCAAACTTCTCTTCAGCGCACAGAATAAGGGTGGGTATGACATCTTTATGATTCGCACACCATTCGAGAAAAATCTTGATAACGAGGAACTGCCACTCACAAAATTCAAATCATTAAAGTTAGAACAAGCCCGTCTTGCCAATGCTATCACCGAAGATACCGTTGCATCCGAAGCACCGGTCTTCAAAGGGTATGGAACGTATGGTGTTGAGTTCACCCGCCAGCAATCGGTAAGTTCCAATCGTGATATTCCCAATCAACTTGGCGCGTCGGCGGCAAGCGATGGCAGCAGTGAACAAAAGTTTGTTGCATCCGATTACAAAGTCACCATTACGAACGACCTTATTTTCAGCCAAGCGGGATATAACGGACTTTGGGGGACAGGACAGGGGACGATACAGATGTTGTTTAGCGATTTGATGGGCGACCATCAGATTTACTCAATGCTGAACTTGTGGTATGATTTAAACTTTAGCAACATCTTCGTTCAGTATTCCTATAATCCTGAAATCATTGACTATTCGGTTTCGATTCAGCATAATGCACTGCTATGGAGTTTGTATCAAACAGGCGACGGCGGCTTGTCCGGTCGGCAGTATATCAACCTCATCCGTAACTACGGCGCATCGCTCGATGCACAATATCCCATATCACGGTTTCAGCGTTTCGACTTCGGCGTTCGCTGGCTTGGAATGTCGCGCTCGAATTTAGAGGACAGCCAGTTCCCGACCGTTGTAACGAACTACATCATCCCGAGCGCGCAATATGTTTTCGATAACACACAGTTCGGCTTCTTTGCGCCATACAAAGGTACACGCTTGAATGTCGGCGGGATGTGGTCGCCGTTCACAAGCAGGTTCTTTACTCTTACCACGGATATTCGCAAATACGTACCGCTCTACAAATACCTCTATGGTTTTGCATTCCGTGCTGCGGGCGGTGCGAGCTTAGGACCGAACCCAAGAATGTTCTACGCGGGTGGTGCGGACTTCAACTGGATTAACCGACGTATTGCACAGAACACGAACCTCTTTACCAATCCCGAGGACTTTGCGTTCTTGCTAATGCCGATGCCGTTGCGCGGCTTTGCCTTCGGCGACCTTGCCGGAACAAATTACTTTCTCTTCAACGGAGAGTTCAGATTCCCGCTTATCCAAGCATTAGCCGGTGGTGCATTGCCGCTTGCCGCGCTTGGAGCAATCTTCGTTGATTGCGGCTCGGCGTTCAGCGGACCACTAAGCGCGTTACAAATCGGACGGCAGGAAACCTACTTCGACGATACGCAACTGCGGCAACTCTCTGGGTACAGAAATGCAATACTGTTAAGTACGGGATTGGGTATCAGAACGGCACTCTTAGGACTGCCATTAAAAATTGATATAGCATGGCGGCGTGAGCAAACATCTTGGTCGGAACCGTATTATCTCTTTTCGCTCGGAATGGACTTTTAGAGAGGTCGTTTATATAACGCCGAGTGCCTTGAGTTCAAGGTACTTGTTGATTGTATTGACCGAAAGATTTTGCGGCTGTGTGTAAATGCTGAAAATGCCGTGACGCTCCAACTCAGTACCGATGAGTTTTTTCTCGTAGGCAAACTTCTCGCCGATGACCTTGATATAAATATCTTCGAGCGATTCGGGTGATGATTCAAGCAGGTTGTGAAGTTCGGTATTCTCGAAAAAGATAACGCACAACACGTGTGATTTAGCGAGCATGGTGAAGTACTTCAACTGCCGTTTCAGCGAACTCAACGATTCAAAATTTGTATAAAGAAAAAGCAAACTCCGCTGATGAATTGTACGTTTCACGGTAGCATACATCATTTCATAGTTCGGTTCACGGTAG
>JAEUSO010000097.1 GCA_016788605.1 Candidatus Kapaibacterium sp.
AGGGTGCGCGGCGGATTATTTCGCCATTAGCGAACGCTCGAGAATAACGAATAGGTCAAGCAACAGTTCAAGTTCTTCTATCTATTAGTAATCAATATAGACTGTTACCGAGCCGCTTGCCGATTTATATTTCACACGCACCTGTGTGGCAAAGATGGTTCGCAGTTGCTGCTCGATGTCGCTCAGGGTAGAACGCACTTCAAGGTTCGGTGCATTTTCAATTCTCTTACGTGGTGCGTCGGATGCCGTTCCATTTGCCGGTGCGCCGAATTTGATTTTCCCAAGTTCAATATCCTTTACCAACGATTCGGTGGCACGGACGGAAAGTTCTTTATCCAAGATGTCGGCAAGAACTGCGCTTTGCAATTCAAGGTTGGCAAGTGCAAGCATGGCGCGGGCATGCCCCATGGTGATTTTCTTTTTGCGGAGTGCGTCTTGGGCTGTGTCGCCAAGCCGTAACAGGCGAAGGAAGTTTGTCACCGTTGTGCGGTCTTTGCCAACTTTTACCGCCACATCTTCTTGGGTAAGGTTGCACTCTTCAATCAGCCGTTGGTAGCCGAGCGCAACTTCTATCGGGTTCAGGTTTTCGCGCTGAACGTTTTCGATAAGCGCGAGTTCCAACATGTCAGCATCGGTATTCACGTCCAGAATATAGGCGGGAATCATTGTCAACCCGGCTTCGATGGAAGCACGTACCCGCCGCTCGCCTGCGATGAGTTCGTATCCGGTGGAAACACGACGCACGGTGATGGGCTGAATCACGCCTTTCTCCTTTATCGAACGGGCTAAGTCGGTAAGGGCGGCGGGGTCGAAATCCTGACGCGGCTGGAAGCGGTTGGGGCGCACCTTCACGATTTCAATAAGCGCGGTGGCACCTGTAACCGAGCCATCGTCTTCGCGCAGAACGGGCACTTGGTCGGTGGTTGGTATTTCTTTCGGTATAAGTGCGCCAAGACCTTTGCCAAGTCCGATTGTTTTCATTTTCTTTTGTACTGTTTCTGCCATAGCCGTCAATGTGGTTTCGTGGGTGATGGATACGCTGCGCCGGGATGCCGCAACGGTAGTGTTGAGAAGTATGTTATGCCGCTACCGGAGCTGGTGTTCCAAGCGGCGTATGAAGCGACGGATTCCGCATCATAATCTCCTCGGCAAGTTGCAAGTAGTTCTTCGCGCCCAAGCTGAGTGCGTCGTAGAGCAAGACGGGCTTGCCGAAACTCGGTGCTTCCGAGAGACGCACGTTGCGGTTGATGAGCGTATTGCATGCCTTGTCTTGAAAGTGGCGGCGCACTTCCTCGACCACTTGGTTCGAGAGCCGCAAGCGCGAGTCGAACATCGTCAGTAACACGCCTTCGATATCCAACTGCGGGTTCAGGTGTTTCCGCACGATGGAAATGGTGTTGAGCAACTGACCGAGTCCTTCAAGCGCGTAGTATTCGCACTGAACGGGAATCAGAACCGAGTCGGCTGCGGTCAGCGCGTTCAGGGTCAGCAAGCCAAGCGAGGGCGGGCAGTCAATCAGCACATAAGTATATTTTTTACGCGCCTGTTCAAGTGCGTTTTTCAGAATCATCTCGCGGTTGCGTAAATCAACCATTTCGATTTCCGCACCCACAAGATTGATATGCGAGGGCACAACTTCAAGAAACGGCATTTCGGTTTTCATCGCCGCTTCGCTGATTGGCAAGTCGTTCACCAATACCTCGTAGATTGTGCGGTCGAGTTGCCGCGTGTCAATGCCCAGACCATTCGAGGCGTTTGCCTGCGGGTCAATATCAATAAGCAAGGTGGGTTGCTCGGCGGCGGCAAGCGATGCAGCCAAGTTCACGGCGGTGGTTGTTTTTCCCACGCCGCCTTTCTGATTTGCTACGGTGACAACTTTACCCATTTGGAGTATAAAACGCACGGGATGTGCGCTGCTTAAGGTTGAACATTCAATCGTGATGACCGTCGTTTGCACCCTGCGCCGGCAGAGCGGCAAGATGCGGATATTTCAAAGCAAAATAATAGAGTGCCGTCAGCACAAGCGAATGGGTGATGCTTCCGTCGGCTGCTAAGGAATGCAGCGCATTCAGCGGAACTTCTTCCCATTCAATCTGCTCGTGGGTGTCGAACTGTGGCGCGGCGGTGAGTGTGCATCCAAACCACACATACATCAGGCATTCGTTATTCATAAACGCCGGATTGGGATGAACCTTGCCGAGGTATTCAGCATTCACGGGCGATGAAAATCCGGTTTCTTCCACGCATTCGCGCATAGCCGCGAGGCAAGGGTCTTCGCCGTGTTCCACCATGCCGCCCGGTATTTCCAGCGTAATGCTGTCTGTGCCGTGGCGGTACTGCCTGATGAGGACAACCGTGCCGCGCCCGGTGACAGGAATGATATTCACCCATTGCGGCGTATCAAGCACAACAAATGTCCCGTTGTCGCCTGTGTGCGGGTTGGTGCGGACTGCATTATCCACACGGAAGATGGGCGTTCCAAGCTGTTTGGTAATGCTAACCGTCTTCCATGATTCTATGCTCTCCATGCTGTCAATCCTTCCGCTGCGGGTTTTCGATACCGTTGAACAGTCAAAGATACTCTCTGCCGCCGAGTCCGTGAAACATCTGTGAAACGAATGGGGAAAGGTTGTTGATAAGGACGTGGAGAGTTACAGCAATGTCTTCACCGGATAAAAAAAAGCCGCATCAACTTTGACGCGGCTTCCGTTGTGGTGTAGGTGCGGGGCAACCGATTAGTTGCTGCACCATTTTTCATAAACGCCATCGAGCAAAAGGTTGATGGCATCCGCTGCTTCCCGTGCCGAATCCAACGCCGCCACTTGTTGACCTTCCGTGCGGCAGATGCGGACAAGTGCTTCGCGTGTTACCTGACGGTGAATTTCATCGGCGTGTTCGTGCACTTGGAAAAATACAAGCGCATCTTCGCTATCCATACCGTAATTGTTTTTCAAACCTTCAATCTTGGTTGTGCTGACTTCCGGTATTTGTGATTCATACGCATAGAGCGCAGCCAAACCGACAGCAGGATTCTCGTTCTTAGCAAGCGTCTTCAGAATACGGACGGAATCCTTTGTGTGCGGCAGGTAGTCGCGGTTCATCATCTCGTCGCGGCTTACACCTAATGCACTGCCGAAGCGACGCCAGAGTTCGGGGTGATTGTCTGCACCATGCTCTTCTTCCATCAGGTTTTCAAGAAGCATCTGGCGTACTTCCATGTCGTCGGCGCAGTTGGCGTGTGTTGCGCTGACATAGGTCGGGAAATGATGCACTTGGTGATAGTACTCAAGGGCGTATTGCTTGAGCATGTCTTTGGTCAGCGTTCCGTGATTCCACATTTGGTAGAACGGATGCTGAAGCATGTGGCGCTCGTTGATGATGCCGTCAAGGCGTTCGAGAAATTCTTTGTCGGTCATTGAATGCTCCTTGGCTGAGAGTAAATGAACTATTGTTTTATATCCGTGATAGCCGCCGATATGCCTTCTGCACAGTGCGGGTTGCAAAACTATAAGAATTCCTATTTTTGCCACGTAATTTTTTCAAGAACAAACCAAATGATGTTTTCCGTTCCAATATGACCCGGAACAGCGAACCATACCGATACGACCATGCCTCTGATAGAAATACTGCGCGACGACGACACCGATGTGTTAGAAATGCCTGTAACCGACGTAACCGATACCACCGACATCGGGCTGCCAGCCAAGTGCGTCCTCTTCGATGACGACTACCACACGTTCGATGAAGTGATCGGACAAATTATCAAAGCAACCAAATGCAGTTTTCCCAAAGCCGAGCGGTACACCAACGAAGTACACACCAAAGGAAAGTCCATCGTCTTCGAGGGCGATCTGAGCCGCTGCATGAACGTCAGTTCCGTTCTTGAGGAAATCGCACTCCGCACACAAGTGGAACTGTAACACCACGCTTGCCGCATAATCCATACACCTTGCCGAACCGAATATGCTTTTAATTCCGCGCTACATACTTCGCGCCCATATCGGACCTTTTCTCTTCGGCACGTCGGTGGTGATGTTTCTGTTTTTATTACAATTCCTGCTGCTCAAACTCAACGAACTTGTAGGCAAAGGTCTTGGCGTATGGGTCATCACCCAGCTTGTGACGCTGAACCTTGCGTGGATGCTTGTTCTTGCCGTGCCGATGGGTGTTTTGTTCTCCACCCTCATGGCGTTCGGGCAAATGTCGTCGGCAAGCGAAGTGACGATTATCAAGGCAAGCGGTGCGGGTCTTTTGCGAATGATGTTGCCGGTACTGATAGCCGGTGCGGCTGTCACCTACGTGATGTTCTGGTTCAACGACGAGGTGCTGCCCGATGCAAACCACCGCGCAAAAGTCCTGCTAATTGATATTCAACGAAAGAAACCGAGCTTCGCTGTCGAGGCGGGTCAGTTCACCACACAACTCGATGGCTATACCATCCTTGCGCGCTCGGTTGATTCCTCCAATGGGCTTATGCGTGGTGTTACGATTTACGATCGCACTAATGCATCAGGAACGAATGTGGTTTCCGCCGACAGCGGCACTATCCGCTTCACGCCCGACTACAATCACGTCATCATCATGCTTCTTCACGGCGAGATACACCAGATATTCAAGGAGCAGGCGGCGAACTACCGTAAAATTGACTTCGAGGCGCACCAGATTGTCATTCCAGCCAGCGGCTTCATGCTTGAGCGTTCCAGCGAAGGTGCGTTCTCGCGCGGCGACCGCGAAATGAAAATAGCCGATATGCAAGTGGTGGTGGATGATGCACGGAAGCAACAGGTTATGGCGGGAGAAATCCTCGACTCGGTGGTTCGTGTGCATTGCGATTATCTTTTACGTGGTAAGGGCGTGCAGTCAGTACCACCCGACTCCTTCGTTCCCGCATCCGAGCGCATTGTCAGCCGCGTCTCGATGGTACGCAACCAAATGGAAAACTCCTCCTATCAATTCTCCGATGGCGAAGGCAAAGCGCGGCAGTATCTAGTCGAGATATACAAGAAGTATGCAATACCCTGCGCCTGTTTTGTGTTTGTGTTTATCGGTTGCCCGCTTGGTATTCTTACGCGCGGCGGAAGTTTCGGTATTAGTGCTGCAATTTCACTTGCATTTTATATTCTGTATTGGGCGTGCCTTATCGGCGGTGAAAAACTTGCCGACCGCCAGCTTGCATCGCCGCTTGCCATGTGGCTTGCCAATGCCGTGCTTGGCATTATCGGGCTTCTGCTAACGTTCCGCATTAACAACGAATCGCTCGGTATCACAGTTATCTCACGCGGTGTAGCGTGGCTGAAATCGCTCTTTACTAAACCACCCGCCGAGGTTGTGGCTGACGTGAAGGATTGACCGTAATTATATGACTTTACGTTGAACCTGCGGCTTGTGTGTACAGGACTTTCCTTCCCCAACCATAATACGTTGATGTATATTAGCACACAGAATAAGTGGCACACCCTAATAACATACTAACCGCAGATAAATCAGTTCATGTGTGTGCTATATTCACGTCATTACTCTATCATATCATCAACAACGGGGAATAACATGCTGTTGAATACAGACCTAATGATTGCATGGGGCGGTACAACAAAAAAGTATGAAAAAGATGATGTAGTGTTCTACGAAGGCGACGATGCAGAGTATTATTATCAGGTATTGCGAGGGTCTGTGCGTATGTCGAATATGGGTGAGCACGGTAAGGAGTTTGTACAAGGTGAATTCACCGAGGGAAAGAGTTTTGGCGAACCACCGTTATTTATCAACGAGCCGTATCCCGCAACCGCAATTGCCAGTATGGATTCTATCGTGATGCGTCTTCCTAAAAGTAATTTTTTCACAATCCTTGACGAGTATCCAAGTATTCAGCATGATTTACTGCGCGTGTTTGCATGGCGGATTTACAATAAGGCGATTGTGTCGCGCGATATTACCATACATAATCCCGAACATCGGATTTTCTCATTTCTACGGCTGTACAAAAAGCGACATGGCGACGGCTCCGGAATACCGATTCCCATATACCACACACGGCAGGAGATTGCCAACCAGACGGGGTTGCGCGTTGAAACGGTTATCCGCACCTTAACAAAGATGAGTGCTAAAGGGATAGTGGTCATCCGCAACCGGAAACTCTACTTCTGAACCTGACGTATCGTCATCATGGTTTCAATCCGGAAAAGTTCGTGTTTATGATTCCGCTCATAAACATCATGCATGCTCGTGGTATAAGTTTGCTTTGGCTATAATTGTTTCATAATAACACGAAAGGGTAACAATGAAAACGCTTATTCAGACAATTCTCATCGGAGCAATCGTCGGCGTATGCAGTTGCGGCGACACAGATACTCAAAACGAGGCACAATCACAAAGCGGTATTCCCGAACAGCGTGGACAATCGGGTGTACAGGATCCTCAATCCAAGCCCAATGTTGTTCAAGTGGCTGTTGGAAGTAAAGACCATACGACATTGGTTACAGCAGTAAAAGCCGCCGAACTTGTGGATGCGCTCAGCAATGCCGGACCATTCACAGTGTTTGCCCCGGTTAATGCGGCATTTGATAAACTGCCCACCGGAACAGTGGAAGATCTTCTTAAGCCGGAAAAGAAAGAAGCACTTGCCGAGATTTTACAGTATCATGTGTATGTCGGCAATCTAAGCGATGCCCTCTTGATGGACGGACAACAGTACAATATGGTGGCGGGCGGTAACATCTCCATCAGTGAAAAAGAGGGTAAGAAATTTGTTAATGGAACAGCACAGATTATTGCTTCGGTTCCTGCATCAAACGGCATTATCTATGTTATTGACGGTGTGTTGCTACCACCGAAAAAGTAAGCGAACATATAGCATATACAGAAAATCTACATAAGGCAAACAGAGACATAAATTGTTTGCCTTTTTCATTTGCCGGTATATTCTATCACAAGCAAACCATAGCATACCCCTTGGCGGCATGCTATCGAGGTTTAATCGGAAGTAACTTGTTCTCTATAATTTTCCCTTGCATGATATTGGCAATACTCAATGCTCGTTGCTTCATTAATGTTGCATGTTCTCCGGTGAACATTTGGTCAACTGTGTCAGTCAATAACTCAGTCCATCGTTTAAAATGCTCTGCGTTGGTCGGATGTAGTTTATTCATTCGTATATGCACTGCCATAGGATTACCTTGATATGTTCCGGTATGAAAAATTGTGTTTTCCCAAAAATCAACCATAACCGGAATATGCTCATCCCAATCTACGGGAATGACATCAGTAAAGAAAAATCCTATCACATCATCTGTGCGTACGCGATCATAGAATGCAGTTACTAACTGAGCAATGTCATCACGGTTTTGAATGTCTTTCTTCATTTTTTCCTCATACTAATGGTTACACTTATCCTTGTATCAATAGACATACACTATCGGTGATTGCTTCCACAACATGGGTGCGTTGTGGGGGAATCGCAGTATGTTCATGAGTACTCAATGTGGTTTCTTGTCCGTCTTCGCGGTAAAGTACCTTTCCCTCAACAACAAACAAGGTGGCGGGCACAGAGGACTGGTGTTCACGGAGAACAGCACCACTACGAAAGACCAATACTGTTGCTTTTGCTGCATTACCTTTATGTAATGTCCGCGCCACAGGCGATAATGACATTTGTGCCGCTGTTTTCAGTTCTTCAATCAAAACCGAGCTATTCATAAATCCTTCTTTCTAAATTGTCTATGTGAAAACCAATATGGGATGGCAATCCAAGCCGCGAATGCACCCATAGCTACAATCAATCCTGTTGTTGAATCAAGCATACTTTTAAATACCGCACCTGTATATCCCATCAGTGCCGAAACATCCAAACGGAGTAGGATCAGAATACGGGCTATTGTAATAGGATTGAGCATACTCAATGCAACCATAGGTCGCTCGATAGGATAATCGGCAAACTGAAAAACAACCATCAGGACAATACCGTCGAAGAGTATGGCAAAATACAGCCACAGTATCATTGCCATGCCGATCCCCTTTGCCTTGTCGCGGGCTATAATGGCGCAGACCATTGCCAATGACACAAACACCACCGAGAGCAGCGTACCAGTAATAACCATCATAACACCAGTTTCATCAGGCGAGAAAACCATCAACGGAATACCAATGCCCACCAAATACGCCGCACTCATCGCACCGGAAAGCCCCATCCATAAACTCCGCCACAGCGTGCTGCGTTTCATGGGTTGGCTCACCAACAGTACGATAAACTCAGTACTATTCTACATATAAATTGTTGCAACAACTAATGCAACCAGAGGTACGATCAGGAGTAAGACATTAAGGATGGTCAGTACGCCTTTGGCGGCGGTGTCTTCCATTGCAAACACTCCCCACCCCATTGCAGATAAAGCCAGTGTATAGATAAGCACCACTTTATTACGTAGAATATCCAGAAAGATGTAGGCGGCAACACGTTTCATTGTATTGCCTCCATCATGCCCGACCGAAGCACTGAAGCAATCGCTTTTGCCAATGTGGGTTCGTTTGTATTACTCTTCAAATCACGCACAGGCATATAGAATTCCTTTATGCCTTCGCGCAGAAACATGACGTGGGAAGCCATGTCCTCCAAATCGTTGAGCAAATGCGAAGTGATTAAAATCAATTTTCCTTTTTCCTTCTCGGCTACAATTTTCTCTTTGAGAATTTCGGAAGCAAGCGGGTCAAGCCCTGCCGTCGGCTCATCAAGGATAAGCACATCGGGCTGAAAAAGAAATGCGAGAACCGCACTAACCTTTTGCGTCGTGCCACCGGATAATGTTCGCATCCGTTTGTTTAGCATCGGCTCTAATGCAAACGCATCATAGAGTTCCGTATCAGTGTCCCTTCCGCCTGAACGCATTTCCCGTATCATGTCAATGATATTTCCTATTGTCATGGTATCGGGATACCGCCCTATTTGCGGCATATAACCGATATGCTCGCGGTACTCAACACTTTCGCTAATGTTTTTCCCGTTAAAAAGAACTTCGCCAGAACTAGGCAGCACCATTCCCAATATACTCTTAATGAGCGTGGTTTTTCCGCAGCCATTTGGTCCTATCAATGCTACGCACTCCCCGCTACGAAAATGCGCAGATACATCATTGAGAGCGGTACATGAACCGAAACGTTTGGTGATATGCAGCAACTCTACCATAGCGGATATTTTCTCATTCGAGGTGTGTTATCAACAAATGCTTTTGGAGTGATACTTGGGATAATCTTTTCTGACTTATCGAGCAAGCTCACGAATAAACTGCGAAATACAATCATTGCCTGAGGATTTCTCTCTGCAATAACTGCATACATACTCAACGGACGGTGCGGAATATCACCCGTGCCATCCCTGTCAACATCATATCCCTCGTACCCATCCCAATAGTTCTTCTCGAAAACATTAAGCACAAGTAATCCATTCGTACTGACATCAAATGTATTAGCAATAAAATTACATGCTGTAATTCGGTTATCCATGCAACTTGCCTGAATCTTCATCCCCCAACCATTACCTTCAAACAGATTATTTTTCACGCTAATCCGGCTTGTTCCTTCCATATAAATACCAGATGTGTTTTTCAGGAACCTATTGCCTTCGATATAACTATCGGCAATTTCTTTTAGCATCAACCCATACGCGGCATCACCCCAGTTTTGCTCGAAAGTATTGGCAAGCATCGTTACTTTTTTTGTGAACATCACAGCCACACCCGCACCGTTGCGACGAAAGACATTCGCTACATACCAATCGTCATTCGAGAACATAAAGTGTAAGCCATATCGCTTGTTCCCTGTTGAGATATTCCGCCATATCAGGGAATGCGTAACGAACTCGAAATAGATACCATCACGATGACCTTCAATGATATTGCCAATAATCATGATACTGTCGCATTTCCAACAGTGAATGCCATTGCCTATGCGTTGCTCTTCCTTACCGTATGCACGAATCCTATTGCCTTGTACCCTGCATTGGGTAGCATACTGTAAGTAAATGCCAAAAAAATTATCGTCAAGGATGTTGTTTCTAATAATCACATCACGCACATCATATACTTTAATACCGCCGGGGTCATTCATAGTGCTGTACCCGGATTTTTGGATGGTCAGCCCCTCAATCACACATGAATCGGCTTTTACAGAAATCACTTCGTAGCGATACTTGCCATCAAGTACCACCGTGCCTTCACCACGCAACGTGAGCCGTTTATCTATTATGATATTCCCTTGAGCATAATACCCGCTACGTACAGTTACGGTATCACCCGGTTCTGCATAAGTAATCGCCTCGGCAATACGTGCATACTGCCCGCCGTCGCCTGCACTGATGTTGCGTGCCGCAAGCGATGGGTTCAGAACACACCATATCAAAAGTATAAAGCGTATCATGACATTCGTTGCCTGTTAATCGAATTTTTTCATTGCATCGGCAAATGTCAGCACAGTTCCTTTTACAGATTCTGCATATCGCGTTGCCGCTTCTTGCGATGAAAATGCGGCAACATTGCCACCCATCGGACTACCGACATCTTCACCGTACACATAAATCGCATCATCTGCTTTAAGTAATGCTTCGGTGTTGTAATCAGGTACATACTGCGCTGCGATGTCCACATCACCCTTGCTGTATGTAACCATACACGATAGGTCGTCGAATATATACTGCCGTCCTTTTTTCGTAACAAGCTGAGTAGCAAAACGCTTATCTGCTACGGTCATTTTACATGCCTCGCAATTATCCTTATTCCGT
>JAEUSO010000098.1 GCA_016788605.1 Candidatus Kapaibacterium sp.
GCAAGACCTCACCGAAACCGTCGGCGCGCTCATTACGCAAGACGCTCTCAAATCCCTCAACATCAACAACGCATAAGTCATGGCATATCCGCTGCTCTACAAATGGTCGCTCACGCTGAAATACTCCAACACAAACAATGTTGCGGGGGCAAGCTCTATCACGCTTTATCCGGCGGGGATTTACGCGAAGCGCGAAGCGGTCGGGAAAGAGACGGAGTTTCTTGGCGGCGTGATTGAACACTCTGCATTGCGGCGGCGAACCTTCACGCTTCCGCTGATGCCATTCATCTACCCCGACCATGTTGTTGAGTTCAACGAATTGGAGCAAATCATCCTTGGCAGCAAATACTTTTGGCTTAGCAGCAACGGCATCACCTATCCCGAAACACTCACGAACGTTGCCGTTACGCGAACGGGCTACGAAGTAAGCGACGAAGACGACGGCACGCAACGCATGACGCTAAACTTCAAAGGAAGGAGTGTCGAGTAATGGCACTTGCGCGCAACCATATTTACCACCACGACTACACCGACGAGCGTGGCAATGAGTACCGGCTTGAAATGATTCCCGCCGAGTGTGATGCCGTGGGCGAACCCGTAATGCTGCCAGCCACGCCGACACGCACGCCGTTTCCCGACAATATCTTCCTGTCAAGTTTGACGATTCGCAACGAGTATGCCGACCAAAAAGCGTTGCCCATAGGTCTTCCGCAAAAGAACGAACTCGTCCTTAAACTCAAATTGCCGCGCACGGGCTACGATGATTGGTACGACCTGATTGCACTGCCTGTGCTGTATAGCAACTACAAAGAATCGCCTGTGTTCGGCGTAATGCCAACACGGATATTCACGCGCAACACCGTGTTCGCAACGCTCCCCAAATCCTACACCGAAGCCGGAACGGGGACAGTCGTCACCGCAACGTATTCTATACGCTCCACCTCGCCGGGTGTTGCGCTTGTCGTTACTGAGGAAACCACGGCAGGCGTGACAAACTTCGTGTTCAAGGTTGCAACCGGTTCGCCCGATGCGGCGTTTGTCATTGACAGCGTCACAACATTCACCTACACCAACGGAACCACACTCACGTGGAACAACACAGGCGGCTACGTTATCGGCGCGCCTGCGGGATACGAGTATTTGGCTGTGCCCCGCACGTATCGCTACGGTAACGTGTGGCGCGTTTGGGAACGCACAGGAAGTACCATAGGAACATTGCGAATGGAAGCGATGCAACGGCGCGTTCCGCCTGTGAAGAATGTTATTGCAACCGACAGTTACAACTTCGACATCACCGCCATTGACACTGTGCGCTGCGCGATGGAATCAACAACCGTAGATGAATGCCGCGCAGAGCTTCCGGCGGGAGGCAAGTGCCAAGAACTTATCTCGATTTCCTCGGCGGCAACGGTGGTGCGCTACAAGCTGCGCGACGGCGAGCGGTTCAATATGTACTCGGTGGCGCAGTTCTACGAGGCGGCAGGCAAGGCGATTGCCAAGAAACTCAAAGGCGTTCGGCGAAGCACGCAAACAGTGAACCTCTACGGTCCGCGCCACATTGCGTTCTACGATTTCGCGGCAGGTACGCCCTCTGTGCCATCAGCTCCGGGCGGCGGATACATCTTCGAGGATTGCTCGTTCGTTGCGGGTATTGGCAGCGCGGGTGTGTGGCGCGGCGGAGTGCTTAGTCCGGCAAGCAGCAACGCGGAAGAATCGTGGAGCAGCCAGTACGGCAATGCGTTCGACCTGTTCACCGACCTTGCAAGCGCAACGGTAAGCAAGTATCAGATTCAGTACGGCATCGGCGGAGTTGCAGCGGGAATCAACATCTACCGCCGCGCTCCGTTCAACGACGGAAGTTTTCCGCCAACCGACGACGAGATTCCGCTAACGGCATGGATTGGCGAACCATCCACCGAATACGGTGCGGCGGCGATTCGCGGCGTAACAGCGCAAGTATCACAGCCCGACGGCGACGACCAGAAAGAGTACAAACACTACAGCGACTACTCCGAGCGCGACGACGAGCTTTCGCCAAAGGTACTTCTACACAATATCCCAACCTACAACGCCGAGCTTGTCACCAACACGCTCTTTGCGCCCACAGGCGGAGCAACCGGAGAGATGGTTGCGCCGTATCCGCTTTCAGACAACTGCCGCATTGACCTTGGCGACGGCATCGTGATTGGTCCCGCACCGTGGGGCGCGGACTGGATTGGCGGCGCGTTCAACCGCGACCTCACTATCGGATACTTTCAAGCGAAACTCAATTACGCAACCGAACTGTGTCGCGCATTGAACGAGTGCTTTTCTACAAACGCACTACTCACATTCAAAGGCATGCTACGTACAAGCGAATCCATGAACAGCACCCACGTTGGCAGCGCATACATGGTGGAAGTTCCGGGAAGCCGCACAGTGCGGATGATACTCGTATCGTGCGAGGAAGATTGCGTAAGCGGCGAATGCGAGGTTGAGTTTATCGGGATTGACAAACAAGCATAACAGGAGAGGCAATGAATGATACAATCGAGGGGGAAATGTTCCCGAATCCGTTTGCAACACAGGCGGCGGCTGCGGCACTGACGTGCGAGGACTTTGTACTGGTTACGTTAGAAGACGACAACAGCTACAAAGTACTCATGTCGAACCAAGCCCTTGCGCTTGGCTTGCTTAAAGTTGGCGAGTGGACTCTTCAAGACAGGTTCTTCAAAAACAATTTAGGAGGCGACGAATGAGGCAATCTCCCGATAACCGCAGAACGATCCACAAAAAACACCTTGCCTTTGCATTGCCTGCCGAGGGCGGAACAAACCGCACAAACGGCGCGGATGCAAACCGCATTGAATGTATAGCAGGCGAACTGATAACCGAAGGCGACGCGGTTGCCATTGTTACCGTTGCCGGAGCAGCTCGCGCCGTGCGGGCGCAGGCAGTTGCAGCGCACTATCACGCAACTATCGGCATCAGTGCAAGCAACGCGGCAGCGGGCGGCATAGTGGTTGTTATCACAGGTGGTGGCTACGAATCGCCGCGTTACTCGTTTGCAGCAGGGCAGCAGCTTTACGTTCGTTCCACGCCTATCGCCGCCACACTCAACATCACATCCATTCCATTCCCGACGGCTGTCTATGAAATCGGCATTTCGTGCGGCGGGCGCGCAATCCTTATCCGCCCCACGCTTCGTGTGATACGTAGATACTAAAAACTCAAAAGGGGCTTTCGCCCCTTTTTTATTCCGTGAAACTTTCCAAGCTTTGCTGAACCGACTTCACGCTTTCAAGCGTTTCCAGAACCGCCCGCATTGCAAGCCACTGATGCTCTAACTTCTTTCGTTGTTGCGGCTCTCGCTGAAGTATTCGTTTATTCACCTGAACCCGCACCGCAAGCTCGCGCCTCACTTCGGCAATTTGCTCAGATATCGTATAGCTCATTCTTCGTAACTCCAGTCGTAATCGTAACTCGTTTCACGCGAGATAATAAACTCTTTTCCACGAACCCTGTACACATGAATAACAACCCTGTGTTTGCAACTCTTGTCGTTGTAATACATAATCGTTCCGTCCACTTGATACTTCTTCGATGTTGCAGTATCAAGATGGCGCATAATCTCGGCTCGCAGTTTTTCTGCACTGTCTGCCGTTGGCGCACCTACCGTACAGCGAAGCGTACCGATGCGCGGCGTAGAGAAAACACTCGACTCTAACGACTCCCACTTGTGCCGCCTGCACAGCCACTTTGCCCAAAATCCGCCGCCGCGAAGCTGCGACATTTTAACAGCCCGTGCGTTCGTGCTGCATCGCTCCAAAAGTGCGGGTATCGGCGGCGCGTTGCACATATCCCAGTATATCAGATCGGGCGTAGTAAATGGGATACCTTCATATTGCGCGAACACAGGAATCGCAAATACAGCGGAAACCAAAATCAATAATACAGCTTTCATCAGTATGCTCCTTTAATTACATTGCCAACCCACTCCTGTGCTTCGGACAGTTTGCGATACTCGGCATCAAACGCGGCTTGAATTTCATCCTTAGTTTCCTGCGGGAATTGCGTATTTCGCACTGCGTCGGCAAGTAGTTTGCTGATTGCACTATAATCAAATGATGCGAGAAGATTATTCACTCGCGTAAGGGCTTGTCGCGTCAAAGCATTCATCACTCGCTCTCCTTGTTAGTTAAATGGGATTCAAACTTATTAACCAAGTTGAATATCTCAACGGCTGCCGACTCACGATTTCTCGTTATGCTTCCCTTCGGTAATGCGAGGTAATGCTCCAACCAACCTTCCATACAGAGCATTGCCGCAAGCATTTCCCGCTCGGTGAGCGCAACCATAAACAGCCGCTCCGGCGGCGGCACATTTTCCGAGGTGTAGGCAACTTCGTTTTCCATTATTCGCCCTCCAGTGTAACGGTGTTGAGTTTTTCAAAAGCGGATTCAAGGGCTTCCACTGCGGGTTGAATATCTTCGTGCATCTGCAATGTCAAAGGTAATATCCTGTAATTTTCAAGAACTGCTTTCAACGTCTCTTGCAACACAGTTACCTCCGCGCCCGTGAGTTGAATCGTTGCTGTTTTCAGCAAATCAGCATCGCAAGCAATCACCGTATCGTGACTACAGTTTATCGCTACTGCCATGTCTTCCTCCTTTATGTTTGTGTATAAAATTACTTATTCGGGTCGTATTGCGGGGGCTGCTTTTTCAGCGCGCCCTCGCCGGTTCGGGGGTTATACATCGGCAGCACCACAAGGCGATGAACGCAATTATATCCCCCGCAAAAAATATGAACCGGCTGATTAAACTGATTCCGCATTGCCGCCCACTCCGAGAGCCGCCGCACTTCCCACAAATGATCAAGGCAGAACTTCCGCGAGCGGAACAATCCACCGCCAACATACTGCATCCACGGGTCGCCGTCTTCCGCGTAGGATTCACGCGCCCGTACCATCACAAGTTCACGGCTCAACGCCGCACGTCCGGTGTTGAGTGCTGTCCGGGCATGGCGTTCGGCAAGGTTTGTCAGTCGCTCGATGCGCTTGATTGCCGTTTCGTCGCCCTCGCCCCGCGCCATACTTCGCCGAATGGATTCAAGCGCGGTCTTGGTGTAGGCGGTTTGGCTTTTGAAGAGTTCATCCGTTACAAACTCCACCGCATCAAGCCGCTCCACTACAAACGTATCGCCCTTTTCCTTCTGCACTGCATCGGCAAGTTTGCGCGCCTCGCGCTCGGCTATTGCCTCAACATCCAACTCAAGCAACACGCGGCGCACTTCGGCTTCATACCAAGCGCGGTCGCGCCGCTTGAACGCTTCTTCCGCCAATGCGCGGATTTTCTTAAAGAGTACATCGTTCATTGTGTTGCTATTATTCGTCATCGAAAAGTTTATCTTGGCGCAAATGTTTATGCTCTTTCGGATACCACGTTTCTTGATATTCTTCGAGCGTAACCCACTTGCGCTTCGGCACAGACATATCAATTACCGATACCCGCGCCGCTTCGCATTCAACAATCATCTGCTTGCCGCAATCAGCACACTCGTAACACCGCCTATCGTGCCGGAGCGAACGCTTACCATCGGCTGTCATGTTGCGCTGCGTCCACGACACACCGAACGTTTCCGAGCCACAAGTAAGGCACTGCATACGCTACATACCCTCGCGTGTGTCGAAGTACCCCGATAACTCACTTACCGCCACAACGTACACCACGCCGTGCTGCGACAACACCGCAAGCATACCATCGTCCACAATAGCCGCCTGCGTGTCGCTATCAAGCGAGATGCCGTATTCCTCTACGAGATCCGCATGTGTAATCGTCTGGTACACAAGCGATACAGGCGCACATTCTTCACCCTCATCCTCTGCCTCAATCCCTACCGCTTCCGGCTTCGCCTTGCTTGCTTTTACGGGTTTCGGTTGCTTCGCGGGCTTTTCTTTTTTCGGCTTACCTTTGCTTTCAATAGCTTTTACCTCTTCGATAAACGCCTCAATATGCACCCCAGCAGTTTGTAACGATATTTCGTCATTTGCCACCTGCGCTTCAAGCTCAGTGAACGATTCTTCCCACAGTTTGATTGCGTCCTTCTTCACCTTTGCAACCTTCTGAATACGCTCATAGAGTTTCTCGCGCAAGTCCTTACTTGCAAGCCAAGCCAAGTGTCGCTGCTGTCTGTGGCTCACGCCAAGAATGTCGCGGATAACATCAGCCATTCTTTTACCTTGATAAATATCAACAGAGCGAAATAAGTCGGCTACCTCCGGCATATATGAAGTGGCAACGGACTCAGTATCAATATGTTCAAGTATGTCGTCACCATGCGATTCTGATTCATTTTCGGCGTTTTCTTTAAGACGGCACAGAATTTGCCTGATATGTTTGTAGATCTTAATTGCCCACGTATCTTTTACCCCGCGCCCAAGGTTGTGCGCAACCATCAAGAGCATTTCATTAACCTCTGATAACGGTCGCTCGATAACCTCGCATCGCAGTGTATCAATCTCTAAATCCGGGTGATTCAAAAGCAACTTCTTACGATTGTGACCCGACACTAAAACATACTCATCAGTCATCCCACACCGATACACGGTTGATATATTAGCAATGCCAACGCGCTTTACAGAGAAGTAGAGCGCATTCATTTCTTTCTCGGTTGGCGGGCGAAAAAGCACATCATTGAGCGGGTTATCTTTAATCTTGGAAATCGGTATCTCTTTGATAACTGTTTTATTTACTGGTTCACTCATTATTACTTCCTTGTGTAATTTGATAATAGAAACGGGCAGCGTTGCGCCGCCCGCCCGATAAACCTTACACCGCAAACTTTGGCGTAACGGCAAACGTTTCGTCTTGAACAACCTGCAATCCGAACTCGGCAAGTTGCTCCGCACTCACATTGTGAGTTGGTAAATCCTGACCTTCGGCAGTGCTCTCCCAAGCGGCGAAGGAACGGAGGATTGACTCTTTGTCGAGTTCGTCTTTTGTGCGAACAAATAGCGAGCGATACAGGTCGCTTCGTTTAATCAGCTCTAATGCCGATGCGAGCGTAAAACCTTTCAATGCCTTCACCGACGGCGGTGTGGTTCTGAACGAACATTCGCCGTGTTGAAGCTCAAGCGTTTTACTCTTACCAAACTCGTGTCGGTTATCCTCGCACCAACGCTGAATACTCGTCTTAATGCGCTCAATCTGTGCGCGGTCGGCGGCAGTGTTTTCTGTCAGAGCGGCGCGGCGTTTTTGCTCGGCTTCATTGTATGCCGCTTCTTCTTTATCAACCTTGGCAGTAAGTACCGCAAGTGTCTTCATTGCGTCTTCAAGATCATTTCGATTGTCGAAGCGAATAAAATTATCCGTGAATTTTTTGGCTTTAGCCATCAGGCAATCCTTTCCATAATTTTTGAAACAACAGGTGTATAATCTTCAAGCATCTGGTCGAGTGCCTCGCTTTGGTGTATCGCCTTCGTGAGTGCACCCTTTTCTTTTGTCCTGTAATACACGCGCTGATGCTTGCGTAGCTCTCGTGTGTTTTCATACAGTGTGCAGAGTAGTATCTCTGCGTCGGTCAGTCCTGCGCGGCGCATCTTGAGTATCGCCGCGTCTGCTTCCTCGTCCGTCAGGTTCACCAATCGGATCATGTCAGTTCTCCGAAAAACTCATGTGCAGCGGCGCATTCAGCGGGGTTGCGTATCGCTCCACAATTTGCGTGTATATCTTCGAGAATCGTTGTATCAGATACGTTGCTTCGCGTTGCGTGATTTTATGCCAATCCATGTAGTAGCTCGCCTTTGGCACATGCTGACGAAAGCCACCATCCACAAGCATTTGATAAAGGCGCGGGTTAATCCACGTCGTATAGATATGTTGGCTTAATGCACCGCGTAGTTGGTTGGTCTTCCAGAGCCGAAATGCTTTTTCGCGGGCATCCGCCCCGCTAAGAATCTCGCCAGTAACTGTGTTCACGGTTTGGTAGTTGTCCCACCGTGCGTAGTACAGTCCACACTCCATACTAATACTGTGGAGCTTCCGCTTCTGCGCCGCCGTTATCGGCTCGTCTCGCGGGAAACTCTTTTGCGGCAGAGCTTCCTCGCCGTGTTCGAGATAATTGATACAGATCTGCAACTCCTTCTCGTTGCAACGCTCGTAGTCGGTGAAGCTCTGCGGGCGCGTGCGGTTCGTCACCGCTTCCACCGCGCTCTCGCGGATGATTCGCCATGCTTCGTCTTCGTCGCCGAATCCGGGTGTTACAAGTTTTTTGCAAGCAAAGAACAGTTGTTGGTTTAGTCGTGCGCGTGGTGTCATGGCGGCGGCGTTAGTGGGTGAATCCCGGTGTGTCCGGCGTTAGAACCATTCCCCAAATCAGTAGCGCAATGCACATCACAATAATGATAACAGTTATCGCATTGCCGCACCACCGCAGTATCCCCGATAAACTAAACGCTATAAACGTCTCAGTAACGGTGTGTGAACCCTCTTTGTAGCTATGCCTGATTATCATTGTTGCCTCCCGCATTGAGTGCTTTAATCCGCTCATTCATCCGGCGATACGTTTCTCGCGGTACATACTGCGTTCGATATACCGCCGAGATAATTGTCTCGCGCTCTCTAAGAATTTCAGAAGCGCGCTTCACGCCATGCTTCACTACAAACTCGCGCACATTATCAACCACTAATTCGCAGCCAAACAGCCGCTCCCGCTCTTCGCGCAGTTGCTGACTCATGCTTTTGCGATTAATTCGCTGACGCTGCGGTGCAGTGCCGGGCATCGGCTCGTTTATATCCCACACGGTTTGCTTTTTAGTGACTGCCGCCCGCGAGCGATGACCGACAACCGAATCCGGCTTGTAGCACCTGCTGTGCGTTAACTTCACGTTTCTAATGCGTCCCATGCGCTGCCTCCGTAAGTGGTTGTGCAAGTGGTTGCGAAGGTGATACCGGAAACGGGTCGGCAAGAAACGTCATTACGTCAGCCAGTGAGCCGAACCTTTCGTCCGCGCCTTCCGCCGCTCCGCCAATGCTATTCAAGCGTCGCACCGTCATTGCCTCCGGCTCTTCTATCCCAAGCCGCGTCAGGTGGCTGTATGCCGCAGTTGGTGCGTCGGGTTGTATCTCTGTGCTTGCACAATCGCAGTCAGCCGCTCCGCGACGGTGGCGGGATGTAACTCGAAACACATTCATCGCCGCACTCCTTCCCCAAGCCGCGCCCGCTCCGCTTTAGCTATCAGTTCATCCTCTTCGTCCATTTCCCGAAATATCCGCTCGTAGCGGTCAGAGAGTGGTGTTTTCGCAGCGTCTTGCGTTGCAACATCGAAGAGCGTATTGTACCCGTGCACAAGCGCAAGGTATCTGTCGCTCACCCGTTTCAGTTTTTCTTTGTTTTTCTTGAGCGATACCGCAAGCGGGCTTTCCTTTAACTTACGCTCCTGATATGCAATGTCGTCCTTGAGTGATTGCATCGCACCCGCAAGCATACCCATCTCTTCCGTAATCTGTCTTATTCTTGCGCCCTGCGAGGGGTGCATTGCGGCGATCTGCCGCTCGGTATTGTTGACGGCTGTAATCTCGCCACTTGGCGACACCTGCAACCCCACATCTTCCCGTGCCATGATTCCTCCGTGTGTAAATAGTTGTTGTTTATTCAAGTGCGCGAAGTGTTGCCTCGCTTACCGTTCCGGTTTCGGTTGGCGTTATCGGGCGCGCATCAACGTGCAGCACATCCTCACTGCGTACCTCAATAACTTCGCTATGCGCCTCGCCGCTCTCAACCTGTGCTTCGTCCGCCGCGTTGCCGTCAATCTCGCCCATGAATTTAGGCGCATTCGGCAGCGGCATATATTGCGCCGTCGTTGTCGTCTGCGACTGCCGTACAGCCGCTATTTCCTGCCATTCCCGCCGCGCTGTTTCCTCGCGCTCGTAGCGCACTTCCGCCCGCATTGTCGCCGCATCGTCGAGCGTCGTTGCTGTGCGGTCGCTTGCTTGGCATACCCACGTCGGGTTCTGAATGTCGTCAGCGATATACACCATATACTCGCCGCTCTGTCCCGGTACTGGCACTACTGCCATCTTCCGCCCCACGTGGCGGTGTGTTATTGCGCTACTCGTCAGGTTTATCGTGCGCCCTTCAATCGTGCATTGCAGGTGTCCGCTTGCGCGGCAGGTTACCTGTCTGTAAAGTTTTGTCTGTGCGAAGTAAAGCAAGTAGGCAAGCTGTTCAAGTGTCGGCTTCCGCATGAGTTCCGGCGTGTAGTAATACGCCACCGCCGCCGCGATTGTCGGCTCTGTTCCGCGTTGCTTCGCCCAAAGTTGCAAGCTGCGCCGTGGGCGATTGGCGTAGTCGCTGTATGCAAACTGCATCAGTTCGTCGAAGTACCGTTGCTTCGCCGGAATCGCCATTTTATCAAGCGCAAACCCCGGTCGGTTCGGCGTACTCACCAACACCCAATGTTGATTATTCACGTGAAGTTGAACGCTCTCGTTTCGGTTACCTCCTTGAAATGTCATCGCGTGGCGGCGGCTGTCGTATTCCCGTTTCAGCAAACCAAACCTCCGCTCCCCGGCGGCTTTGCCCACGTGTCGCGGAATGTGTGGCAAGTTGTACGCAACTGGCTCTGTGCAGCCATGAGCCAATTTGCGTCGCAGTTCATCGCGCCCTTCTTCCATCATTTTCAGTTCGTCCGCCGTGTACAGCGATTTCACCGTGCCAATCACCCGACGAGCCGTTGATGCTTTGGCGTTCTCCATAAAGAACAACGGCATTTC
>JAEUSO010000099.1 GCA_016788605.1 Candidatus Kapaibacterium sp.
GGCAATAACGTGATTAACAATCACCCTCAAGGTCCTGTGGTTATTAACCACAGTTCAGGCACAACTACATGGCAAACAGGCAGGGCGATATACCTTAAAGAAGGTTTTCGTAAAACAAGCACAGGCATATTCAGGGCTAAAATACTTCAACTCTTAGATTGTTATAACCAATATAGTTTGAGTACAGGCGGACAACAAGAAAGTGAAGATAATAATACACCTATTCCTGCACAGGTAACTGCTTCAGGTTATATGGATAAATCAGGGGTTGTGACGGCTGTAACAAATGACGACATTTTTATTACACCCAACCCCGCTAATACACACATCACAATATCAGGTCGAGACCTGAAAATGACAGAGATGTACTCGCCATTGGGAATGATGGTGATGAAACTTGAGAATGATTATCATTCAATTGACATCACCCGTCTGCCCTCCGGCACATACTACGTGCGTTGTACCACGCCACAGGGTGTGGTTGTCAAGCCGTTTGTTATTGTGCGGTAGCATTTGTTTGTTCACTTTGCACAGGCAGTTGCTTCGCGGCGGCTGCCTGTTTTGTTAGGTTCAACGATGTGTCACCAACATCCTGACTGCTTCCTTTGTGATACCGTGTGTTTGTGAAAGTGCGTGGGTTGCTGCTTCAACTGTCGCGCCCGTCAATCCCATCACGATTGCAGTTTTTACCGAGCCGCCCGTTTGCTCTAATAGTTGTGTTGCAGCGGGGTAGTCGCAACCGCAAATGTCCATTACAATCTTCTTTGCCCGCTCGCGGAGTTTGGCATTCGTCAGTTGCAGATCCACCATGATATTGTTATACGTTTTACCAAGGCGAATCATCGAGGCGGTTGTCAGCATATTGAGCACAAGTTTCTGCGCCGTACCTGATTTCATGCGTGTTGAACCTGCTATCACTTCCGGTCCGACCTGCGGCGCAATGATGCAATCCGCCTGCACGCCAAGTTTGTTCAGATGCTCGCGTGTATTCGTCGTGACGAGTATCGTGTAGATGCCGCAATTCATCGCCTCGCGCAATGCACCCACAACAAACGGCGTGCGTCCCGATGCAGCAATTCCACAGACGGTGTCATCGGGTGTCATTCCAAAGTCGGCAATACACTGCGCGCCCTCCTCGGCTGAGTCCTCCGCGCCTTCCTGTGCAGCAAACATCGCGGCATTACCTCCGGCGATAATTCCTTGAACCATGGTTGGCGGAACACCGAACGTGGGCGGACATTCGGAAGCATCAACAACGCCAAGCCGTCCGCTCGTCCCCGCGCCGATATAGAAGAGCCGTCCGCCGCGCCTGAATCGCTCCGTTATGGCATCTACCGCAGATGTAATGTGCGCCAACTCGTTTTGAACAGCAAGGGGAACAATCATATCCTGCTCGTTTATCATTGTCAGAATACCGGGCGTACCTGCGATGTCAATATCGTGTGTGTCGGCATTGCGCTGCTCGGTGGCAAGTGCCGAGATTTGCTCGAAGAGATGTGTCGTCATGGTGTTAGAGAACTGTGCCGCGAAGTATCATCATCGCAACAGCGAAGTAAATAATGATGCCAATGACATCAACAAGAGTTGCTACAAAGGGTGCGGATGAGGTTGCCGGATCGAAGCGCAATTTTTTCAGAACAAAAGGCAGCATTGAGCCAATGATTGTACCCCACAGAACGATGCCGACTAGCGAGAGACCGACGGTAATACCGATAAGGATGGAGTGATCGCCATACGCAACCGGATCGAAAATCGTCCAAGCGGCGATGCGTAAAAAACCGATGACACCGAGTGTGCCGCCAAGTAAAATACCCGAGAGCAATTCGCGCCGCAAGACCATTGCCCAATCCGAGAGTTTGATTTCTTCGACGGCTAATGCACGGATAATCAACGTTGCCGCTTGCGAGCCGCTGTTTCCGCCCGATGAAATAATCAGGGGAATGAAGAGGACGAGAATTGCCGCTTTTTCAATCGCGCCTTCGAAGTAGGCGAGCACGCTAGTTGTCAGCATTTCGGAAACAAGCAGAATGGCAAGCCAGCCCACACGTTTCCGTACCATCTCGAGCAAGGATGTGGCTTTGTAGGTGTTGTCCAACGCCTCCATACCGCCGAGTTTTTGTATGTCTTCCGTTGCCTCTTGTTCGGCAATATCCAGTACGTCGTCGAAGGTGACGATGCCGACAAGAACGCCCTGCGAATCAACAACGGGCAATGCCGGAAGGTCGTACTTTTCCATCATGCGAACCGCTTGTTCCTGGTCATCGAACGCCGAAAGCCGCACCACGTTTTCTTCCATGATGTCGCTGATAACATCATCCTCGTTCGCCAGAATGATACTGCGTAGCATAATGTCGTCCACAAGAACACCGTTATCGTCGCGCACATATATCCGGTTGATTGTTTCGCTATCGCGTCCGTGCTGTTTGATGTGGTCAATCGCACGGCGAATCGTCCAATACGGGCGCACCGCGACAAAGTCGGGTGTCATCAGGCGACCGATGGATTCTTCGGGATACCCAAGCAACCACCGCGCTTCTTTCAGGTCGTCGGGGTCGAGCAGTTCAAGCAGCCGTCGTGTTACTTTGGCGGGCAGTTCTTCCATCAGGAGTGTGCGGTCGTCGGGCGACATTTCTGAAAGGAGTTCGCGTGTCTCTTGGTCGGTAAGGTCGCGCAGCAGATTGTCCTGTTGTTCGGGGTCGAGGTAGGCGAACACTTCATGCGCCGTATCACGGTCGAGCGTACGGTAGAGCAGCACACGGTTTTGCTTTTCGATATCCAAAATCAGGTCGGAGATTTCGGCGGGCGACCACGACTCGAGCACCTCGCGCAAATCACTCCACTGATGCGAATCAATGAGTTCTTTGATTTCCGGTTTGAGAAGTTCTTTGAGCATCGTGAGTGTGAATGTTTACAGTTCTCTCCGCCGAGTGTTTCGGTGCGGCGGCAAAATTACTCCCGCACGGATTGGAACAAGCACATCGTGATGTAAAATTTAGGAAAAAAGCTATTGCACGGTTGGGCGTGTCGGGTTATTTTCGCGTCTCATTTTTTCGACAACAGCAAACTATGGCACATCATCAATCTGCTATCAAGCGTATCCGCCAATCAAAAAAGCGCAATTTGTATAACCGCGCTGTAAAGAAAACGGTACGTGAAGCAACAAAAGCGGTTCGCCGCGCACAGGACTTAGCTTCGGCTGAAGTCAGCTTGCGCGATGCTGCAAAAGCACTCGACCGTGCAGCGGCTAAAGGTGTACTACACAAAAACACAGCAGCCAACCGCAAATCGGCACTTGCACTGTTCGTGAACAAACTTGGACGCGGCGAAGTAAAGCCGGTTCAGTTGCACCACAAATAAGAAATAATATCCTGCACCCGTAGCTCAATTGGATAGAGCATCTGACTACGGATCAGAAGGTTTGGAGTTCGAATCTCTACGGGTGCACAGGCAAAGGGTTACCATTATGGTAGCCCTTTTTTTTGCAGTAGATTATTCGCCACAGACAACATACAGATAAATCGTGCAAAACGAAATTCCACTTTTACCCGAAATGTTGCTGCTGTAAAGAATGAAAAAAGCCCGTACCTGTTATGGTTCGGGCTTTGTTGTTTTCTAACCACACAAGGTCTTACTTGCAAAACTTCTTTATTGCTTCGTAAGCTTTACCTTCCCCAAGTTCCGCTGCCTTAGAGAAGTCAAGACAGCCAGCATCTTTATTGCCAAGTTGGATATATACTATCCCTCTATTTAAAAACGCATTTGCATAGTTAGGCTTAAGTTCTATGGCTTTGTTGTAATCAGCTATCGCACCTCGATCATCTTGGAGTTCATACTTAGCATTCCCTCTATTGTAAAATGCACTTGCATCATTAGGGGTAAGTTCAATGACTTTATTGAAATCAGCTATCGCACCTTGATAATCTTGGACTGCAATCTTAGTAATCCCTCTATTGTTAAATGCACGTGCATCATCACGGTTAAGCTCAATTGCTTTGTTGTAATCAGCTATCGCACCACGATAATCTTGAAGTGCATACTTACTATTTCCTCTATTGTAATATGCCCTTGCATCATTTGGCATAAGCTCCATGGCTTTGTTGAAATCAGCTATCGCACCTTGATAATCTTGGAGTTCATACTTCGCATTTCCAGTTTCTAAAAACTCATCTGCTGTTTGTGCATACATGGTAAGTGCTTGAACAAAGCACACGAGTATTATCAAGATTCTTGTCATAAGGTTTCCCCTGTATTGTGACTATAGAAATTATACATACCGGTGTACTGAAATTACAACAGCACGTGTAAAGTGTGCAAGAAATTCAATGAAGCATACACAATATGGGAGTACCCGTTATTATGTTCAGAAACTCACCCTGAACCAATCCGAAACTTTTCCATACCTGCCTCTGTTAGCGCAGCCATTCACCATGTAATATCACATGTACGATTACATCATCCTCGGTGCGGGATATGCCGGACTTAGCGCCGCAGCATTGCTTGCGAAACGCGGCTTCAAAACACTGCTCTTGGAATCTCACGCTACGCTTGGCGGATGCGCTTCGTTCTTTAGGAGAAAGAACTTCACGTTCGATGTCGGTGCCACAACACTCAGCGGACTCTTGCCTCACCAACCGTTAGGTCGCATTTTCCGTGAATTACAGATTTCACCGGCGTTGAAGCGTCTTGACGACGCAATGGTGATTTCGATGCTGAATGATTCATCGCAGCGTGTGGAATTTATTCGCAATGCGGATAGGGAATCGTGGATGGAGACAGTTGCAACCCAGTTCGGTGCGCTGGGACAGCGGAAATTGTGGGAGAAACTCTACGATATTGAACGCCGCGTGTGGGAAGTCACTCGTGCTGCACACAGGTTGCCGCCACGTTCAATCGGTGATGTGCTCTCGCTTACAAAACCGGCACTCATACGTCATGCTGCAATCCTTCCCGGAATGTTCCGACCGTTCACATCACTCTTGCAACAGTATGGATTGCACACGAACCGCGCCTTCCGCCGGTTTGCCGACGAGCAACTTCTTATCAGCACACAGAATACGTCGGACTATGCGCCGGTTACATCTGCGGCAATGGGCTTATGCTATCCATCCGAGACGTATTATCCCTATGGCGGTATGTATGCTCCGTTACATCTCATGCAGAAATCATACAAACAAAACGGCGGGGAAATCCTCTACAGATACGCCGTTACGCGGATACGGAAAAATGCCGACGGCTATCGCATTCATGCGGCTGCAGCAACATTCGACTGCAAAGGGATTATATCAAGCATACCGATATGGAATATGCCTGAATTGACAGACGGCGCGATGCAATCCTACTTCGGAAAGAAGGCGGAGGCATTCAATGAATCATGGGCGGCATTTACGCTTTACTTTGCCGTGAAGCAAGAGTTTCCCCTGCGTTCAAGCTATTATCAGATTCATGCAGAGCAGACATTGCCATTTTGCTCGTCGTCATCAGTGTTCGTCTCATTCTCGCGCGATGATGATACTGCGAAAGCACCCGCAGGATACAGGACGGTAACTGTATCCACCCATACTCTCTCCGACCAATGGGAGTCGCTCGATGCTGAAGAATACCAACGACGAAAAGGTATCGTGACAGAAGCAATACTATCGCTGCTGCGAAAAGCGATACCCGGATTTGCCGATACCGAGCTGCTCTATCTTGACGCAGGAACTCCGCAAACGTTCCGCCATTACACACAACGCTATCGCGGATATGTTGGCGGAATACCCCATAGTATCAAGCGAAACCTCTTACTCCTGCCGCCGAACAAAACCCCGTTCAACAATTTTTACATGATAGGCGACAGCGTTTTTCCGGGTCAAGGAACACCCGCAGTGGCGTTGGGCGCACTGAATGTTGTGGATAGGATTTCGCGGTGAGTTTGTAGTTTGCAGCATACTTGAGAATCACACTATGCTTGCCTATTGGATTGCGAGGAGATACATTCTTTCCCGCCGAACCTTACAGTTTATTTCTGTTATCACCATGCTCTCGTTAGCGGGAATCAGCGTTGGCGTTGCATCTATAATCTGCGTCAGTGCAATCTTCAACGGTTTCCATCATTTTTACGAAGAGATGATGACGGCAACAGACCCGCATATCCGCATCCGCTCTGCAAACACAAAGCATATTGCCGATACTGATCGCATTCGCGGATTGTGTGGCGGACTGCAAGGTGTACAAAGTATGACAGGCGTACTAAGCGGGAGAATCGCAGTATCTTTCAATGGCGCGGTGACAATCGGTGAGATACACGGTATTGAGAATGTTTCTTCACCGGCATATTCCGGTATTGCTTCTTCGATTCTTATCGGTGCATTCGAACTCGGCGACTCGTCGGCATTACCGGGAATTGTTATCGGAACGCCGATGGCAAATTCACTGCATATAGGCGGGATTGGCGATACCGTAACGCTGACATCCGCCGCCGGTATCGGACGTGCATTGCAACAAGCAACAACTCCCGACGGTGTGCAATGTGTTGTTCGCGGAATTTACGCCCTTGCCTCGAACGACAACAGCAACAGGGTTATCTATTCCACAATGCCGACAGCGTGCACATTATTAGAGACCGAAAACGGAGTACGGACTTCGATTGACATACGGCTTGCCGATTACAAGAATGCGGCGGATGCGGCGGCAATACTGCAAACACGACTGCCTGAATCTGTGACGGTGGAAACGTGGTATGATTTGCACAAAGAAATTTACACAACGATGCTCTTCGAGCGGAAAATGTCGTTTGTTGTTCTCAGTATCATCGTTCTCGTTGCCGTGTTCAACATTTTTGCGCTGCTTACCATGACGGTTGTCAAAAAGAAAGCCGACATCGCAGTGCTACAAGCGGCGGGTGCACCGGTGAATCTGATACGGAACATCTTTATCATCGAAGGCACGCTTATCGGAGTTGCCGGGTCAATCATCGGTTCGGCGCTTGGATTAGGATTGTGTTTCATGCAACAGAAGTTTGAGTTTATCACACTTGGCGCACAGGCATTTTTAGTTCACGCGCTTCCTGTTCACATTGCGTGGTGGGATGTCGGTGCTATCGTTGCACTGAGCATTGTTCTCTCGTTTGCGGCAACGCTGTATCCTTCCCACAAAGCAACAACGGTTACGATCACCAATGCACTTCGCTCGGAATAATATGGCAACGGACTCGCAAAACTCGACACGTGGAAAAGGGGCGGAGGCAGAGGACATCGCCGCAGATTTTCTTGTCCGTCTTGGCTATACCATCGTCAAACGGAACTTTCATTTTGGTAAAACCGGAGAGATTGACATCGTAGCCCGTGATGGCGAAACGCTTGTATTTGTTGAGGTAAAAAGCAGGTCGGGCGATGAATACGGCACGCCGGAAGACGCAATCACCATGAAAAAACGCGCACAACTGCGAAAAGTCGCACAAGGGTATTTATATGTCAATGCCATTGAAAACGTAGAGTGCCGGTTTGATGCAATAGCGATTGACTTCACAAAACACCCAGCCGACATCCGGCATTATGTGAACGCTTTTTGGTAGCGGAAGAGCCGCTTTCCCGCAGTCGGGTGCAGTATGGGGATAATTCGGCGGGGCTGCTTTGGCGGCGGATTGTATTTTCGCGCCGCATTACTAATAGCGACGGACGTGAAGGCACAAGCAACCCATCTCATTTCAACACAACCGCTCAGCAGAACCACAATCGAACAGCTTATTGACAATGCTCGTTCGTACCGACAACATTTTTCCAAAACTCATCAGTACCGTACCGAGCTTTCCGGTCGTATCATCGTCAATGCTTTTTTTGAAAACAGCACCCGTACACGCTTATCATTTGAAACAGCGGCAAAACGCTTGGGCGCGGATGTGCTGACGTTCAGTTCCTCCGGCAGCAGCGTGGCAAAGGGCGAATCACTCTTCGATACATTACAGACGATTGATGCAATGGTACCGGACATCATCGTCATTCGCCATAACGCAAGCGGTGCGTCGGAGTTTGCTACAACGTGTGTCGGTTGCTCAATCATCAACGCGGGTGACGGCAAGCACGAACATCCTTCTCAAGCACTCTTGGATGCCATGACATTACTCGATGTGTTTCCTTCGTTGGAAGGCAAAACGGTTGGGATTGTCGGTGATATTCTTCATAGCCGCGTTGCCCGCTCGAATATCCATTGCCTGACTGCACTTGGTGCATCGGTTGTGATTGCCGCGCCGCAAACACTCATGCCGCAGATTCCTGATTCATGGAAGGTGGGCGTTGCAGATTCCGTACAGGACGTAATCGAACAATCGGATGCTATCATGACGCTGCGTTTGCAGAACGAAAGAATGGAATCGGGACTGCTACCGTCGCTTGGCGAGTACTCCGCACGATACGGATTACGCTCCCGTCTCTTTGAAAACCTTCGGCACATTCCCGTTCTGCATCCCGGACCGGTGAATTATGGCGTTGAGATTGATTACGCGCTTGCCAATTCGCCGCAATCCCTACTCCGCCACCAAGTCGCCAACGGAGTATTTATCCGTATGGCGATGATGACACATTGTATTCAACACGACAACACAACGAACACTTATGCCTAAACGTACAGATATTCAAACGATTCTTGTCATTGGTTCCGGACCGATTGTCATCGGACAGGCATGTGAGTTCGATTACTCAGGCACACAAGCATGTAAAGTGCTGAAAGGCGAGGGCTACCGCGTGGTGCTGATTAACTCGAATCCTGCTACGATTATGACCGACCCGGTCATCGCCGATGCAACCTACGTCGAACCGCTTTCCGTCGAGTACGTCGAGGCAGTTATTCAGAAAGAGCGACCTGATGCAATCCTGCCGACAATGGGCGGGCAAACCGCATTGAACATTGCAGTAGAGTTACACGAGCGCGGCATATTAGAGAAGTACGGCGTTGAACTTATCGGCTCGAAAATCGAATCAATCAAGATGGCGGAAGACCGCGAACTTTTCTTACAGGCAATAACCCAATGTGGGCTTGAAATGCCACGCGGCGAGTTCGTCACCGATTATGAAGAAGGTTTGAAAGCGGTAGAGCGCATCGGCTTTCCGATAATCATCCGTCCGTCGTTCACGTTGGGCGGCACCGGCGGCGGCATTGCCTACAACATGGAAGAGTATGCCGATATGTTACGCAGCGGCTTGGTTGCGTCGCCTATTCACCGCGTCCTTGTTGAAGAATCCGTTCTCGGTTGGAAGGAATACGAACTTGAGGTGATGCGCGACACACGTGATAACGTCGTTATCATTTGCTCTATCGAAAACTTCGACCCGATGGGCGTTCACACAGGCGATTCCATTACTGTCGCTCCAGCGCAAACACTCAGTGACCGCGAATACCAAATGATGCGCGACGCTTCACTGAAAATTATCCGCGCTATTGGCGTTGAAACAGGCGGCTCGAATATACAGTTTGCCATGAACCCGCGCACAGGAAGAATGACGGTGATTGAGATGAATCCCCGTGTTTCGCGCTCGTCGGCACTTGCCTCGAAGGCGACTGGATTTCCGATTGCAAAAATCGCTGCAAAACTTGCCATCGGCTATTCACTCGATGAAATCATCAACGATATCACCAAGAAAACTCCCGCGTGCTTCGAGCCGTCCATTGACTATGTTGTTGTAAAAATTCCACGATGGGATTTCGAGAAATTCCGCGAAGTGGAGGATTCGCTTACTGTGCAAATGAAGTCGGTGGGCGAAGTGATGTCGTTTGGTCGCACGTTCAAAGAAGCGTTGCAAAAGGCGATCCGTTCGGGGGAGAAAAACCGTCACGGTTTCGGCTACGACAAGCCGCACTATTTTACCAATGATGAAATGACCGATGCCGAACGCGATAACGTCAAGTTCCGTTTGCGTCACCGTACCTCGTCGTCGCTGTTTGATGTGTGCGACGCGCTTCGCAACGGCATTCCCACCGAGGAAATCTACCGACTCTCGGCATACGACCCGTGGTTTATCGCCCAACTGAAAGAAATCATAGATGCCGCCGAAAACGTCCTCGCACTACCCGCTGAACAACGGACACTATCATCATTACCGAACCACACACTCCGCAGGTTAAAGCAGATGGGCTTTTCCGATGTGCAACTTGGCTTCCTCTTGATGTGTACACCAAACGACGTATGGAAACACCGCCTTGCAAACGGCATTCTGCCTGTGTTCAAAACTGTGGATACCTGTGCCGCCGAGTTCGAATCCGAAACACCGTATCATTACTCAACCTATGGCGATGAAAATGAATCGGTGCGAAGCGATAAACGAAAAGTTATCATCCTTGGCAGCGGACCAAACCGCATAGGGCAGGGGATTGAGTTCGATTACTGTTGCGTGCAAGCGGTCTATGCTGCACGAGCCGCCGGATGGGAAGCAATTATGATTAACTGTAATCCCGAAACCGTCTCGACCGACTACGACACAACGAACAAACTCTACTTCGAGCCGCTCACGTTTGAAGATGTGATGCACGTGGTGGCGCATGAACAGCCCGATGAGGCCGAAGCTCCACAGCCAGGTGGTGGCGTTGTAGGCCAGCGCGATGGCCGCGGCGGGTGCGTGGTGTTCGACCAGCGCGCCGGTGGCCATGAAGAAGGGCACGCCGGCCAGCAGGTAGCGGCCCCAGC
>JAEUSO010000009.1 GCA_016788605.1 Candidatus Kapaibacterium sp.
GTCAGTGCGCGGACGGCATCCTCTTCCTTCAGCCCGAACGCCATTGCCGAGCCAGCCATAAAGGGAAGGTTGCGTTGCTGCCACGAACCGTTGTCCGAAAACGCGAAGACAATACCTGCTTCGGCAAGGATGCGCGGCAGTTGATACGTTTGGTCGTAGCCCTCGTCCTCGCGACGGGGCAGCCCGTGCACACGCTCCACGATAACAGGAAAGCCGCTTGCTTTAATCTCAGCGGTCAGTCGCCACGCATCGTCGGCTCCATTCAGGATTGCACGCAGATTGAACTTCTTGGCGAACTCGATAGCTGCAAGGATTTGCTTATACTCCGAGCAATTCAGGATAACAGGCAGTTGGCTCTCAAACACGGGTCGCATCGCTTCTAAACGGATGTCCTTACGCCCGTCGGCAAGACCCTGCCGCGCTGCGCGGGAATACATCTGCGCCTTCTCGAAATACCCGTATAATTCTTGCAGCCGCTTCTCGCCGTCTTTGCGTTGTTCGTCGGGTGATTTCTGCATCCACGGTGCGCTGAACACCGCAAGGTTCGGGATATTCACCACAAGCGCGGCACGCTGACGGAGGGCAATGTCCTCGCGCGTCCAGCCGTCCATCATCATCAGCGACGATGTGCCGCTTACTACTCCGCCCTGCGGCATCACATTGGCAATCAACACACCGTTGATACGCACGGTCGGAATGATTTCGCTATCGGGATTATAGGCAACTGCACCACATGCGTTCGGATTCCATACGCCGCTTTCCGCCATATCGCGTGTGGCGCGCACCGCATCAATTTCTGTTAAACCCAACGTTGTGCTTGGTGCAATAAATCCGGGATACACCGACTTGCCCGCACAGTCAATCACATCGGCACCGGCGGGAATGGCGGCGGTTGCACCGACGGAGATAATCTTCCCTTTATCAAAAACCACCGTACCACGCTCAATAATGCCCGCAGCAACCGTATAAATTTTCGCATTCGTCAGGGCAACTGGCTTTTCCTGCTTCGCGCCCGGAATCTCGTTGTGGGCAAAAGCAGGTGCAGTGCAAAGGGCTATTGTGCACAGTGTCAGTAAACGCAAAGCGGCGCGGCGGCGGGGAGTTGTCATACTGTATTCGTGTTGGTCTCGGAAACAAGGTGCAAATATAACGATGCACTCTCGCCGCCGGCAGAGCGCAGCCATAAACCTCAACACCACTACGAGATTATTACTACGCAAGCCGTCACCGTGCCATTCGCTCCGCCCCTTGCCTCACCATGCCGGAAAGTGCAGTCCGCCGCTACCCAAGCATTCTTGCGGTATGCTTCCAACCAATACCCGTTCCACATAAACTCATAACCAAACGAGCTTCCCCGCCCGTTGAGTGGAGTCGAAACGGGCAGTGGGGACACGTAAAGAAGACTGGCGATAGCCGAATATATCCGTCTGCATCCTGCAAAAGTTTCCTCAACACAGTTCACACGCCTAATTTTGCCCGACACGCAACACGTACCCAAACTCTGCGCAATTCTATGATACGCTTCATCCTTACAGCAACCCTGCTGCTTACCGCCATCACCATCCAGTCCCGTGCCCAATCAACAATGAACATTGACTCCCTCCGCAAAGAAGCCGAGAGTAACAACGCCGAGGCGCAGTTCAATCTGGGGTATCTCTACTACATTGGCGATGGAGTACCTATGAGCAAAACGGAAGCAGTGAAGTGGTACACCAAAGCGGCAAAACAAGGAAATGCTGATGCACAAACCAATCTTGGTTATATGTATGACATTGGCGAAGGAGTAACGATGAATAAGACAGAAGCAATAAAGTGGTACACCAAAGCAGCAGAGCAAGGCAATGCAAATGCACAATATAATCTTGGAACCATGTACCAAAAAGGTGAAAGCGTACTGATGAATAAGACAGAAGCAATAAAGTGGTACACCAAAGCGGCAGAGCAAGGATATGCACAAGCACAATTCAATCTTGCTGTTATGTACAACAATGGTGACGGTCTGCCGAGGAGTATGACAGAAGCGGTAAAATGGTACTCTAAAGCAGCGGAACAAGGATTTTCACAAGCACAGTTCAATCTTGCAGTTATGTATGAAAATGGTACGGGTGTAACAAAGAATTCGACTGAAGCGGTGAAATGGTACATAAAAGCGGCAGAGCAAGGGCTTGTAGAAGCCCAATATAATCTGGGTACTATTTACTATAAAGGCGAGGGGATACTAATGAGCAAAGTGGAAGCACTAAAATGGTACACGAGAGCAGCAGAACAAGGATATGCATCAGCACAGAATAACGTTGGTCTTATGTACGCAAATGGTGAAGGCGTACCAATGAATAAGGTGGAGGCGGTGAAATGGTACACGAGAGCAGCAGAACAAGGATTTGCACAAGCACAGTTCAATCTTGCTTTTATGTATGCTAATGGTGAAGGTGTACCGATGAACAAGTCAGAGGCAGTAAACTGGTACATGAAAGCAGCAGAACAAGGATTTGTACAAGCACAGTTTAATCTTGCTGTTACGTACCACATGGGTGAAGGTGTACCGATGAACACGTCAGAGGCATTAAAATGGTACACCGTAGCTGCAAAGGAAGGATTAGCACAAGCACAGTTCAACCTTGGTCTTGTATACTTCAAAGGCGAAGGTGTACCGGTGAACAAAAAAGAAGCAGCGAAATGGTACACAAAAGCGGCAGAGCAAGGATTTGCACTAGCACAAAACAATCTTGCAGTAATGTACGAGAGAGGTGAGGGTGTACCGATGAACAAAAAAGTGTCTTTGAAATGGTATGCTAAATCAGCAGTACAAGGTAATGTGAACTCACAATACAATGTAGGTCTAAGGTATTATGTTGGCGAAGGCGTGCCAAGGAATATGACCGAAGCAGTAAAGTGGTTCACTAAGGCGGCGGAGCAAGGAGATTTCTTATCATGTAATACTCTCTCCGGTATTCACAATAATAAAAGTAGCGGACATTATAACCCTGTAAAGGCGTACGCATACCTATTAGTAGTAAAGGAACTACTCATATCTGTGAGCAAAAAAAACTCCAATAGAGAATACACGAACCTTAACCAAGTACGAAACAAACTCAGTCATAAAGAGATTGCCGACGGGGAAGCACTTGCACAACAACTTTTGAAGAACATCAATAAACCGGAAAAGTAGCAGAGGTCCACTCTTACGTTATGCTTCCAACCAATACCCGACTTCGTATCTTATTCAACCTCACGCACATTCGGTGCTGCGGTTCGTGCAGTTGTTCTAAAAGGCGATATTAACGCCCGCCGTTACCTGATTGAACTCAAGCGGCGTGTTGCCGCCGAACGGAAAGTGCTGCGAGTTCCGCCGCAACTGATAAAAGGCGAACGAGAGCGCCGACCGGAGCAGCAGGTTTGCCACCGGCATTGTGCGCGGCGATGTCCGCAGTTGCTTTTCGATAAGTTGTGTCAGCAGTGTTTGCGAGAGTCCCTCAATCATGCCCGAACCAATCCAACCCCAAAAAGAATAATTGTTGAACATCAGGGTGCGTTGATAGTTGAGTGTTATACCCACACCGCCAAAACCATAGCGGACGGTGGCTCCCGTGTGGCTGCCCAACACCGAATTGGTGAACGCTGCATAGCGCGGGTACTCGGTCGCCGATTGCGGTTGCGCGGTGGGGTCGGCTGCCGACTGCGTTGAAAGGTACGTCCACACAAGACCGCCGGTGTGCAACAATCCCAAGCGCGGCGTGCCTTCGTCGTTGGTATAGGCGAATCCCGATGTGGAGCGGTAGCCCCACCGCCATCCCGATAACCCAAACGTTGTGCTGTCGCGCCGCACGCCAAGCATATCGTTCCCAAACACACCGCCAAAAAGTCCGTCGTGTGTGTATCGCATCACACTCTTGGTTTTCGAGAGCGGACTGAAACTTTCGTTTCCGGCGTGGATTTCCGCAAAGCGCAGCGGACCGGGCGAGAGCGTCGCATCATTTAGCCGCACCCCGCCACTGCCGTATTCAAAACGCAGTGTGAATTCCTTGATAGTCGCCTTGCCTCCGGTACTGAATTTCATACCGCGTTTGGTGAACGCGATTCCCGACATGGTGCTGTCGTCGTCGTCATCATCTTCGGTGCGGAGGGAATCGGTTTGGGCAAGGGCAACCGCCGCCGCACACAGCAGCATCATCTGTGTAAGTATAAGTCGAAACAACCAAGTGCGTGAGTTCATGGTGAGTGTGTGGGTTCGTAAATATTACCCGCCTGTTGTTGATTGCGGGCGGATGGCGTTGATTGCGGTATCGAATGCCTTTTCAAATGCTAAGAAGCTATCTGTTTGATTGGTACGTAAAGCGTTGAAGTCAGATTTTCCCGTAATACTTTTTGTGATGTACGCTCTCTGTATTTCTGTTGTCTTCGGCTTGCCATACACTTCGCGTTGATGCGTTTTACAGGGTTCTTTGATATACTGTTTGAGGGTGTTCTGACTAAGGTTTGACCCGCTCACCGATTCTTTCATAATCCTCAACCATGTTTCAATACACTTCACAGGTAATGCAAATGCACAACGGTTCTTCCATCTGTCAGGTATGGATGAGACAAAGCGGGTGCTAAGTTTTTTCCAATCACTTTTATCAGTATCGCGTGTCCCAATGAAGATATGGGCATCATGCAAAAGAAAGGCATCCTCTATGGTTGTGCGAAGGGCATTTTCAAATTTGGTCTCACCACCCGCAACACCAATATCACGAAACGCATTTGTGAAAATCAGCCCTTGATGGTTCTGCTCCTTGTGTCGAAGAAACCCTTCGACGAATGTTCTCAATGCAACATCCTCTGCAAGGAGAACATACCGGACTGTAGATGGTTGAGAATCTCTGTTCGCCGGATTCACTGACGGCGCAGTCCTATTCTTGCGAGGCATACGGAACCCCACCCAAAAATCCCATCATCCAGTTCTCGCCGAGTTCTTCGGTGTAAGGCACGGGTTCAACACCCGCCTCCTTATACTTCTTGTTACGGTCGTCTATGATATCATGCTGAAGATTCTTGACGTTCGTTTCGCCATCAACCTTATCCACGATGTGAACACATTCGGGAATGTCGGAAAAATAGTCCACCACTTGCGGCGAGTGGGTGGTGATGATGACCTGGAGGTCTTTCTCTTCGGCAAGGGAGTAAATCAAATCCAACGCTTCGCGGATGCGGCGCGGGTGGATGCCTGTCTCTGGCTCTTCAATCAAGAGCAGTTTGCTCGGGTTCGGCTGGTGGATGATGCAGAGCAATGCAAGAAAATACAACGTCCCGTCCGAGAGTTCATCCGCCCAGTAGATGTTTCCTTGCTTGTCTTTAAGTCCGAGTTTCTTGATGGTGTCCGTTGGATACTTTAACCGAAGAGGGTCTTTCTTATCAAGTTCAACACGCTCAAAACTGATGTCTTCAAACTCAGGAATGAATAAGCTAATGTCGCGTTTAATATTATTAAATTCAACTTGATATTTATCGCGCATTAGATCCAGTAGAGATACGATATTACCGCCATCAGAATCAAGAAATTCATCAGATTTAGTCGGGTATCCCTGCTTCATAAGGGAAGGTTCAATATGATAAATTTGAGTCGTAATGTAATCACTAGGTGATAGCGGACATTGTATAGCCTCGTCAATATACTCAGGTACAGTGTTTTGTTTAGTTATATGTCCTTGATTAGCTGTCCAATAATAACTGTTGCCTAAGAATTGAGAGTTTTGATTCTGCTCTGATGGGATTATATCAGAATTTTCAATAAGATAATTTACCATAGAGTGGTTCTGTCCATTAACAGGCTCACTACTTATTTTAAAATCGCCAGCAAAGTAAGCTCTAAACCATCGTGCATAAGATGAATTAAGTTCGGATACAGTAGGAATGGTAGTTGCAGAAAATTTAGTTACAATATTGTGTTTTGGCATTTGTTTAAATTCTACTAACAGACATGAGTAATATTTTCTTAGAACAAACCCATCACGAGACAAATTTTTATGCTGTGCAAGATAGCATAACATGCTACTACTATGACTTCGGGAGCCAATGATGAAATTGGTATTAAGAAGTAATGATAACTCAGGTGAATAGTATAAATAGTTGGTCAAAAAAGAATTTGCCAAACCAAAATGTAACCTTTCCAACTCTGCTTCAGAGTACACCTTGCCGCGCACCATCTCACCAAAAAAGGTGATGGCTTTGAGGATGTTGGTTTTGCCGGAATTGTTGGGTCCGATAAGCAGGTTCACCCTGCCCAACTTGAGCGTGACATCGCGCACGGAGCGGTAGTTGCGAAGCCGGAGTTCTTGTATCATCGTTATTCTGATTCTGTTACGGATACCGCAAAATACTCACGCACCGCCGCCATTCACGCATCAAGTTTTACTGTGTTGCCGCACACCGCCGCCTACTGTTTGATAAAACATGCGGTATGCGCTGTAGCACCTTGCCGGAGAGTCACATAGTACACACCTGCCGGAATACCGCCAAGAAACATCTTGTGCGATGCCGAGCTGCGTTCCGTCATGTGGTGCGAAACCACCCCGTTGCCAAGTACATCAGTGATGACCACGTGGTATTCCAGCGATTGGTTTATGTTATCGGGCAGATGAATGCTTACGACATCAGTGGCTGGATTCGGAGCAACATGGAAGTGTTTGCCGTTCTCTTCCGGCGAATCGGCATTCAGCAAATAGCCGGGATTCCATTTGTAGATATACAACGGTTCGGATTCATTCCACGAGTATCCGCCAGCCCATCCCCATCGCTTGTTGATAAACACAAGTCCGTAGTCGGCAAACTTGGTTGTTGAATCAACGGTAGTCCATGTCGTACCGCCATTGCGCGTGATAGCACAACCGCGTTTGTAGTCGCCGCTCGCCCCTTCGTTGGCAGTAACAATAATTGTTGATGGGTCGTCCGGCAGAGCGCATACCGCGCTTCTGTTTTCCAAATGCCCCGTGATAAAATGATCACCTGTCATCGAAATCCATGGGTTACCTAATGTCTTTCTGTATATCCGTCCTGTTGCAATTCCTTGGGTGGGATTCATTTCCACTGCATAGCCGGGTGCACTATCCCGTATCGAAAGAGCGTAACGCGCTGCGTGACCCGACCATTCGGGAATGCTTAAGTCGCCAAGAAAGTACACACCTAATGATCCGTCGGCTGCGAGAGGGATGTTCAGGATATGTGCTTTGTGGATAGTGTTCATTCCTTCACGCCGCACCAAAGAAACCGGAACAAATAATGAAGGCGGTGAGGTTGTTCCAACACCGTATCCTGCCTGAAAGCTGTAATAGACCGTATCGTCCAGAACAGTTGTTGTCCATGATTGACCGCCATTAACCGTATGGCGGACAAACGCCTTTTGCACGACCGACGTATTGCTGGTGATGCCTTGGTACAAAACATAATAGCGTGAATCCGAGAGTGCAATAATACACCGCGGGAGACCGGCGGCTTTAATGCTGTCAATCACAATCCACGTCACGCCTGCATCTGTTGTTTTCACCACCTTGGAATATGCCGTGTCAAGCGGACTGAGAAGGTTCGGCTCAACAACACAACCAACAGCGCTTGTTGCCGAGAGTGCTGCGATATTCGTCAGGGAATTCATATTCATCGGCAGCATGGGATATGCGGATGCAACGGGAATTGTATCTGCCTTCCATGATGTACCGCCATTAGTGGAACGTAAGAAAATCCGGTTGCCGGAAGAACCATCGCCCACAAGCAACGATGCCCAAAGAACAGTGGTGTCGGCTCCGGGAGCAGGGGATATACAGTGCACTTGCAGATCCATACTTGCCCTGTCAATCGGCAGTCCGTCCAATTGCACCGGAACGGCTGTCCATGCCTGCTGCGCATGTGACGGCTCATACACAACAACGCTGAAAAGAACTGTGAGGTAAAACAACACTTTCATAGTATCTGTCCCCGATAGTAGTGATACAATTATCATGGAGCAAAACTATTATGACAGTTCTTAAAATTCCATTGACATTTTTTAGGATTGTGATACACCGAATGTTGCTTGAACAGTATTCAACTTCCTCCTACTTATGCTCAATCGTGATACTGACGGTGCGGTTGTAGAAACGACCTTCGGGCGTGGTGTTGCTGATGCGCGATGACTCGCCGGCTGCATGCACTGTGGCGTTCTCGATACCCAAGTCGTTTGCCACGGCGGTTGCACGCTCGAAGGCAAGCTGCGTGTTGAATTGTGCGTCGCCGATTTCATCCGTAAAACCCTCGATACGGACGGCATCCGCTTCGGCGGCACGGCGGCGAACCATTGATACGATGCGCTTGTGGTTTGCATTCAACTCCGATTTGCCGAAGTCGAAGATGATAAGCCCGTAGTTTTCGCGGGCGATGTCGGTACGGCTTTCGCGCAGACGCTGTTCCAATGGTATGCGCTCGATGCGATACCGCTTCTCGGCGGAAAGCACGTTGTCTGTGGATGCAAGAGTTGCCGTCAGGGTTGGAGTGAACTCGTTACTATTGGTAAGCATCGTCATGCGGATGTCGTGTTCGATGCGCTCGCCGAGTGTTGCGCCGCCCCGCGCTATGGATTCGCCGTCCTTCGCGGTTCGTAAATCCCATGATGCAAGCGGACGGACCGGACTAAGCACCGGATAAAACCGCACACGCTTGGGCGATATGTTCTGCACAGTGTCGCGCACAGTAACGGGTGCGGTGATTGCGTCGTCGGTGCTTGTTATTTCCACACGCCTGTTCTCAGCGTGCGAGAGCAAGGTATCGCCGCCTTGCGAGCGCGAGGGGTTCTGCGGAACTGCGCGTACATCCACGCTAATCCGCTGCGCGGGAATGCGCCATACCGACGTCAGGTATTTCTTCACGGTTTCGGCGCGGCGGCGGGCAAGCTGCGGTGCGGATGATTCACTTGCCGTTCCGTCGGTACAGCCCGTCAGTGTGAGTGTTGCCAACGGTGCGTTCAGCATCCGACGTCCGATGATATTCAGCACGTGGTGGTAGATGTCCAATACATCGGGCGATGCCGTTGCGCTGCGCTCGGTGAAGAATGCGTGTTGGTCGGGGCGCAGCAGGGTATAGCGCGGCGGCAACTCGCTTGAACGCTCATCAAAAAACACATAGGTCAGCAGCGGCTTGTGTTCTGTGCTGATAACTTCCTCAATGCGAATCGAACGTAATGGCGTTTCATTGTCTTGCTCGTCCACCGCCACAGCGCGAAGCGTAAGAACAGGTAACGGTTCCGGTGCAGGTTGTGCGGGAGTTGCGGCAGGAACTGTGGCGGCAGGTGTGGCAACAGTTGCAAGAGGTTTATCCGGTGCGGTAACAGGCGGCAGCGGTATAAGCGGCGTATTTCCTGCGGGCACCGGCGGGTCGGCAAACTTGAGTGCGATGCCAAGACGGATTGCATTCGCACGCCACGAAATATCAGGTGCAAGATTGCTCACACCAATATGATAGAAGAGTTCGGGCGCAAGCATGACGGTGCGTACTCTGTTCAGCGGGAACTCAATGCTCGCACCAAGCAGCACGGCGGTTTGCAGTGCATTTGTTGCGCTTAGTGTACCGCTGAGTTCATTGCGTGTGCGGAGTTGGTTATCAAGAAACACATAGCCGTCTTCAATAATGCTCTCGCGTTGCGAATACTGAATATCCGACATATAGGCAAGGCGCATTCCCGCATGGAAACGGAGTCCGCCGGCGGGGTTGATATTCATCATCGGCTCGATGCCGATTGTTGTAAGCCGCGTGTCTATCCTGTGTTCAAAGGATTTATCAACGGGAGCATTGAGTATTGTGCTGAACATTTTGGTGCGCTCGCTTGCAAGGAGCGATGCGCGTTGATCCATCAGTGTGGCGCGGATGCCGAGCGAGATGAGTTTCGTAAGCGGGTGTTCGTAGAGTGCACCCACCGCGTAGCCCGTGCCGGAGCCGCTTTCAAATTGCGGGCAGCAGTTCGGCACGTTGGGCAGTTGCTTGAAATCGGGCGAGTGAATGTTGAAGACAACCGCCGCGCTTACACCAAAGCGGTGGCGCAGATTATCAATCACCGGTTGGGCTAACGTCTCTGCGCTGAGTATTGCAAAGAGGGCAAGGAGAATGGCAATGCGAGTGCACGTGTGCGTGGTGTTCATGTGTGCCTCCCTTACCATTTTGTGAAGACAATGGTTTTGCGTTCCGATCTCGTGACGAGTGTGGCGTGATATACTCCGCCTGCAAGCTGTGCCACATCGAGCGGCATTGCATATAATCCCCGCGCTTGTTCGGGTATGTCAATCCGCTGCACGGTATTGCCAAGCAGGTCGCTTATCTCAATCCTTACAGCAGTTGCCTCGGCGATGGTATAACGCAAGGCGGGTGTTGAGCCGACGGGATTCGGTGTAATCATCAGTGCCGTGACGGGTGCGCTGCCAATCAATCGCGGTGCGCCGCCCGCCTGACAAATATCGGTGAAGCGGACAACGGTCGAATCAAGTGCAAGCAAGGGTCGGCAGCTTCCGCCGAAGTCCACATTTTGTATTGCCACCGTTGCGGTATCGCTGTTGCCAAGCATGGTGGTGAGCGGTATCATGGCTAGTGTGTCGCCCGAACGTGATGTTCGCAATTCCACTGTCCGCATTCCGTTCGTTATGTCGGTTGTTGTTGCTGGCGCAATGGGATACAATGTTGTAAGCGGCATAAGGAACGTGACGGTTGCCTCGGCGGGAAGTGCGTTGAATGTTGCGCCCTGCGGCGGAATGACACGGAGAACAAGATTCAAATTCTGTCCGGTGGTTGCGGGTATATTCGGCGTATCAAAACCGATGCGATACGGATTACCGCCGCTTGCTTGCGAAGCCGCACACACACCTTCGCCGAAGAGTTGCACCCGAATTGGTTCGATGGTTGTTTGCGGTGAATCATACTCTGCGTCAATCTGTAAAAATGTGCTTGCCCTGCCAAGCGATTGCGGTGCAAAGCGCAGCGTCACGTCCAATGAATCACCAGATGAAACGCTTGCCGTTGCCGGAGCAACCACCATGAACTGTGTGCTGTCGGGGAAGACGCACCGCAACGAGCGCAATGATGCACGCCGTAATGCCGATGTATTCTTAAAGAGCGAAACAACAAGCGAATCCTTTTGCGAGCCGACCTCGACCTTGCCCAAATCAATCACTGCATCGGGGATGCGGAAGAGTTGTTCTGTGGCATTGCCGATGATGCGCGTTTGCAATAGTCCGGCGTTAGTATATGCCAGTATTGTTCCCGTGTAACTGCCCGCAACAGTTGGCTGAAAGCGCAGTTCAATAAGAGCGCAGATGTTCGTATCAATCGTAACGGGTGCGCCGCCGATGACACTGAAACCCGCATTGGCAGACGCTTGAATCACTATCGAGTCAATCACCACCGGAAGGCGACCTGTGTTGCACACAAGTTGTGTGACCACCGAATCGCGCAAGCCGCCAACGCGCACCGTTCCCATGTCAATTTCGCGCATTCGCGCACGCGGACCAAGAATGGTAAAAAGTGAATCGGAGATGTCGAATGCGGCGGGCGAGCGTTGCCAGATGATAACACGACCGCTTGTGTCGCCACTGCTTTGCAATTCAAATCCGCCTGTGGCTATCACATCGTTGTTCATACTGAAACTTGCATCGGTGATAAGACCGCGATGCTTGCCGTGCAACGTGGAGAAGGGCAACCGTGATGTAACATCATACAACACGGCGCGACCCCATTTGCCTGCACCGTTCTTTGCGTTTGCGCTTAACGTGTCTTCGCTGTGCAGCAGCATGGTTGAGTTGCGGTTGTAGCGGATAAGGCGTGAATATTCTATTCCGTAAAAGTTTGCATTCCGGGCAATGCTACGTCCGTTCGTGCTATCAATACCAACAGAAACAAACATCATCCAATCCGTTCCCAAATCCCATGACAGACACTTCCTAAATCTGGTAAGTTGTGTTGATCGGGGTCTACTTATTAAGGGACGGAATGTTGTTCCTGAATAAAGGGGATATACACTATCTCTATAACACGTTGCACCTAACGGCATGAGTATCGGGTCGTACGCAAGAAGATAAACAATACTGTTGCCTTCGGGGTTGAATTGACAGCCAAGAACCTCAACTTCCGGTACGGGTTGTAATACACTTAGTTGAATATCAATGCCTGTAGCTTTACTGCGGAAGTAGATCGGGCGCAGCAGCAGTTCGCCGTTGCCCTGACCGATGGCAATCGCGGAGTCACCCGGATGGAAACACACGGACGTACCGGGCATGTCGAGCAGGGTGTTTTCCAATTCCTTCCCCGTGCGTGCATCGTAGATAACCGCGTAGTGATTGTTGGAATCGGGATCGGCACTGAAAAACACGGCGGCGATATAGTTGCCGTTCCAACTCATGGCAACGCTTCGCAGGTTGAGCGCGGTGTCGAGTGTGAAGAGCGGTGCACCTGTTGCGGCGTTGTACATCGTGGCACGGCGCGGGTTGCTGTTCGCCGGAATTGCGTCGGCGTCGGGACGTTCTTCCACTACTATCACGCGCTGCCCGTCGCGGCTGAGGATACTTTGCAGAACAGGACGCTTCGTGTCAATCGTCACGCCCGGATACCACGCACGTGTGCGGGAGTTGCTCTGCGCACCGATGGCAATCTTCGATGCATCCCATTCTACGATATTGTGGTTGTTATTTGTTAAAGCAGCTTGAGTATAGATACTTCCCGTTGCACCGGCAATACGTACTCCGTCGGGATGAGTGGCAACTAAGCCAAATCCGGGGATGGTATCTAACAACTGACCAATGTACGAGCCGTCGGTAACACTCCAAAACCTTACGGTGCGGTCTTCATTTCCAATAATCAACATACTGTCATTGCGAGAGAATGAGATGGAATGATTGATTCTGTCCGAACGGAAAGAAACTAACTCTTTGCCATCGGCGGTACTGTAGATACCGACAATACTGTCATTCAATGCAATGGCAAATTTCCGTTCGTCATTACTTATACAGAGTGCAGTGTATTGGATACCGGAATTGCTAACTCTATTTATTTGGAAAAGAGATTGCCCGTCGCTGTATCGGCAGAGTGTAAATCCAAATCTTGATAAAAGTGCATACGTACCCTTTACCGATAAAACTGATTTACCGGATTGCGATGCATTCATGGTACGCACCGTTAAGCCATCGGTTATTGAAAGGACAAATTCGTTTGCCAACACTTCGCGTCCGTCGGGACTAATATGAATGCTTCTCACACTCCGAATATCTCGTTTCCACAGCAAAGTCCCTGCTACTGAAAAGCAGTACACTGTATCCTGTCCCGCTACAACGATTGCCGATTCATCCGGTGTTATGTCAATGCCATATCCAAAAAGATACGGTATTTCAATTTCCGTTTTTGTCTTCGTCGTCCGGTCAATAATCCATGCCAGTCCTGTTTGACCTCTGCTCCGAGTGCCCGACCCGCTTGCCACAATGTAATTCCCGCTGCGCGAGTACTTCATATCCATTATCACCCAATCGTTATTCATCAGCCGCTCTGCACTGCTGATAATCGCCGTGCTCACCCGCACAAGACATGATTCGCTTGGCGTAAAGGGGACGTTCCACCGCCAGCGCAAACCGTTGGCGTATGTGAGGAAAGTCCACGACGCACCGGCATCGGTGCTGTATTCAATCATCACCGTGTCTTCGGGGAATACACCCGTCCATTGGATAACGGTGTCGCGCTTGGGCATGAAGAGTTCGCCGCCGTTGGGCTTCACAAGTTGTAAGCCGGTATTATAGGATGCGCCCGGATAGCCCGCGCCGATAAACACGCTTTCAGTCGTGCATGCATCGCTGGTCAGTTGCAGCTCTGCCACGGTGTTTACCGAGTCGGCTGCGGTGAAGCGGATGCGGATTCGCAAGGTTTCGCCTTGTTTCACCGTTCGCAGCGTGAATCCATCAGGTAGTGTGAACAGGGGATTGGCTATTCGCGCTTCACTCACTGTAATGTCGCTGTTCAATGCCACAAACTCAACTATTGTATCACGCGATGTAAGCGGTGGAACGCCGCCAAAGAGAACGGTTTTATTCACGGCTGCAAGTGTTGCTTTCTTGTATTGCGGCACCGCATAGGTTACGGTTTGTTGCGCTCCGGTAGGTAAGGATGTTATCAGGGCGGATGCTCCCGCCGGACCGTCGGCACAGGAGCTTTCGGTCAGCCATTCTATCGTGCAGGGTTTTCCGCCTTGCGTTACGCTTATCAAATCTTGCACAAGATTGCTGACCGCGCCCGGCTCGGTGATACCGTCAATCATCGCCCCGCCTGTTGCCTCGGCGAGTGCTTGAAACGAGACCTTTATTCCATTGGGCGAGGTGCTTGTACTGCTGAACAGCACGGCGAAAAAGCGGATGTTATGCTTCGTGCAACTGTCAATGCACGCTTGCAATTCTTCTTTGCTCAACGGATTCCACAGCGCGTCGGTAAAGAGAATGGCAACGCGGCTGTTGCGCCCGTTCTTGGCAACATTCAGCAAACCCGTCAGCGGGTTCAGCAGGTGCGTTTTGAAGTCGTTGCCGCCGCCCGCTTGAATGAAGGGAATCTGTCCGCGTATTTTCAAAGCATCGGTGGTGAAGTCCTGAAGCAGTGTGGCTTTGGTATCGCAGATTTGCAGTGCCAGTTCGCTTGGCGGTGTGGGCAGGATGCGGGCAAACTCATCGGCGCTGCGTTTGGCTAATTCCACCGAGCGGATGTTTCCCGACCCGACCTGTGTGTTCATCGAACCCGATATGTCAATGCTCAACGCCGCACTGGGTGGGCGCGCCGGAACAACCTGCGGACACGTGATACTCAGTACCTGTCTGTTCTTACCGCCTTCCTGCACGGTCAAATCGCCAAGCACCGACTGCACTTGGTTGCGATTAGCATCGAAGAGGTAGAACGATGCAGAGAGACGAGGATATTGCGATGTGTCAATACGGCTGACTGAAAAGCGGGGCTGCGCTATCAGAACTGACGGCAGCAACAATGCAACAATAAAAGTGGCAAAGAGGATACGTGCAGGATTCATAGTCGGACTACGGAAAATCGGTAAGGGTAATAGTATGATGCGAACCTGTGCTTGCAGATGATGCAGCTTCGGCTCAACACCCGCAACGACACATTCCCAAACAGTTTATCACCAAATTACTTTCGTGTGCAAGAACATCGGGCGGAGTATGGATGATTCCGCTGCATACTTTTTTCAAGCAACTCAGGCGAGTAGTTCATCCATTGCGCGGAGAACGTCGTCCATGCTGATATATGTCATGTCGTCGCGTGTGGCGGTCGGTTGGTCGGGCGGGCTGACCACCCGTGCCGCAAATGAATACGGACCCCACCTGTGTGCGCTGATGGCGGGCGAGTTGGGATATAATCCCACGACCGGTGTTCCAAGTGCGGCTGCTATGTGCAACGTCCCCGTCGAATTTGCCACGAGCAGCGCGCTCCGCTCTAAAAGAACAATCATCTGGCGCAGAGTGAGCCGACCGCAAAGGTTCACCGCACCGTCGCAATGTTCCGCTGCACGAAGGCAAAGGTCGCGCTCGCTCTCAATCCCCGTCAGCACTACGCGAACACCGTGGCGGCGGGCAACAGTGGATGCGGCAATGCCCATGTTTTCCGGCTGCCAATCCTTTGCCGAGCCGCCGCTGCCGGGATGAATGACGATGAACCGCTCGCCGCGGGCAATACCGTAGTCACTCAGAATACGATTCACACTTTGCACCGATGCGGGGTCGAGCGCAGGAGCAACAAGACGCGGTGGCATGTGTTCGCCGGTAATCGCCGAAAGCATCCGCACGTTGTATTCGGCTTCGTGATACGCGGCGGTTTTGCGATGGTCGCGGATGCGGTACGAAAGAAGCAACGGCGAATACCACCGGAACGCGCTACCGATGCGAAGCGGCACTCCGGCACTCCATGCGGCGCGGCATTCGGCAAGGGTGATGCGTGGAAAAAAAAGCGCGTCGAAACGGTGTGCACGAAGCAGCGAATCAACCGGCTGTTCGTCGGTGAAGTGAATGGCATCAACGCAACGGAGATTCTCGATACACGGTGCTGCATAGCGGCGTGCAATCATCTCGACCGACGCGGCGGGAAAGCGTTGTTTCAGTGCGTCGGCAAGCGGAAGGGTAAGTATCATATCGCCCAAGCGGTCGGTTCGCACAATGCCTATTCGCTGTGCGGATTGAAGAATATCCAACGCTTGCAGGCGATGCATCTATTGCTCCCACACAATCTGTTTCGCCACCTCGGTTGCAACCGCTTCGCCGCCCAACCGCTCAAGGATGGCAAGGGAAAACGGTATCGCCGTTCCCGCACCGCGGCTTGTTATCAGATTCTTATACCGTACCACGGTATCGGTGGAATACGCATAGCCCGCAAGCTGTGCCGCCGCATTGGGATGTGATGTCACCGCAGCGTCTTTTTCCAACAGACCGAACTCTTTTAGTAAGAGCGGTGCCGCGCAGATTGCCGCTATCACCGCGCCGCGCCTGTGGTGCGATGTCACGATACGCCGCACGTCGTCGTTGGAGGAAAGATTCTCCACACCTTGCGCCCCGCCCGGCAGCACAATTGCATCGAACTCCTCGCTCTCGTCAATATCATCAATCAGACGGTCGGGGTTGATGCGGATTCCGCGCGAGCAAATCACAACCTCGCTCTCGCCCGCAATGGTGACATTCATGCCGCCGCGCCGCAGAATATCCACCGTCGTGATTGCTTCCATTTCTTCCGTGCCGTGTGCTACCGGCATCAATACCATTCTTTCCATCGTTATTCGTATTGGTAAAAAATCTTTTATAATATTATGCCCATCGAGCCAACGAGAAGGAACTCGCCCGAAGCCAATCCGCGCCGCGACGGATATACTGCATCACGTGAGTTGAAGATGCGTCCTTCTATGCGGCAAAGCAGCACAACCGCACAATACCTTGAACTACTGTCTTCACATGATACAGGATAGATGTGACCTGTGGCAAGATACGGCAACAACGAGAGCAAACGCTGCAATATTCTCTGCTCCCGCAGATTGCTATTTTTGCAGCTATTCTCGCAAAAAACCATCACAGAATAACAACAATGATAGAATTAGAAATATCCGAGCAGCAGGTAATAACAACACTTGGTTGGTTTAGAACGCGCTATGCACTTTTTTTAGGATTAGAACTTTCCAGAAAGGCAGATAAACAAAGTATAGAAGAATTTGGAAAATTTTGGATTGGTGATTTTAAACAAGATTGGGACAACGCTTTTACAACACTCTGCGAGAAGAAAATTCTCACACTGCACAACGGAGAATATCAACTAAGCGAATACGGCGATTCAATAAAAAAGGAATTGGATGCACAAACACCCTTTTACAAGTACGAGTATGATAACTACTTTTTGCGGGAGCAACACAGCGCGGCACATTCACGTTTTTGCAAAGAAGTGTACGGAGAAGATTTATCCCAGCATGGTTTGATTAACCAATACGAACTATCTTTTCTTATTGAAGAGCTGCGACAAGCAAACTGCAAGAAGATAGTTGATATAGGATGTGGAAATGGAAAAATAACAGAATGGATTTCACAACAAACTAACACTGTAATTTTAGGGGTAGATATATCCAGCCAAGGAATTGCCGCAGCACAAGAACGCACAAAACATAATCCTAAGCTGCAATTTCAGATTGCTAATCTGAACACCATCGAATTGCCAGACACCTACGATGCCGTTCTCTTTCTCGATACCTTGTATTACTCTAACAACATTCTTAAAACCATCGAGTTAGCTTGCAAGGCATGCAACTCAAGCGGCTACATCTATGCCTACTTTTCACAATGGATTATGGACGAATCCCAAAAGGAATATCTCAACGCCAACGCAACAATACTGGCACGGGTAGCACAAGAACTCAAACTGGAGTTTACCGCAATCAACCTGACAGATTCAGGTATCAATCACTGGAAGAAAAAGCTCGACGTACTCAACAAACTACACGATGAGTTTATCAACGAAGGCAACAACGAACTTTGGGAATATAGGTACAACGAAGCACTACGATATGCATCGTGGGAGGATAAAAAATACGCCCGGTATCTGTACACACTTAAACCCAATAACAATATGAACTAACCTACCGCTCCCGCAAGGGCAAACAGGTTGGGATACATCAGCAAGAGCCAGATGCCAAGGGCGATAACCAAGAGCCACAGGACTAACGCACCCATTCCCACAAGCGACGAGAGGAAGGAAAAGATTGTACGACGCGGGCGACGCAAAGAGATGTCAAGCCACTTCTTATAGTGAAGCTGTACGCCCGACATTACCTCCGTGTCTTTCTTCTACGGCTGATGCCCCGCGAATACGAATACGGTTCTGAAAGTCCTTGGTACAAATATGTTGCTTTGAAATCAGCGATGAACATTTCCCGTGTTACCCTCGTCATTCCATCAATCCATGGTTTTCGAAGAGAAATATCCCGACCAAAGAGACGGGTCGTTGCAGTTGCAGAGTAGTATTGCGACGTGTCATAGCTACGCTCCCCCGCAGAGTTCTCCCTTTCGTGGTAGATATATGACGGCATTGTGTCGGGACTATAAACCACTGACTCCACAGCATATTGGAGCATACGCTGTATTTGCCTCCGTGAATACATCTTTCGTAGTACCCGAAGAGTAATACTATCAGTTCTCACAAGGCACTCAGGGATGAGTAAATCAAGAACCTTATCGTATTTACCGAGTCCTTCGTAGATACAGCAGTGTAAAAAGTCATATTCATTCCGTTGCATGTGATATGCTGTACCACAACTATAGGATGCTATGTATGTATTTTCAGCAACATCAAGAAACTGCTGTGCCTTTGCAAACTGGCGTTGAAGAATATAGATTTTCGTCAAGTAGATTGCTGCTGAGTTTTTGTAGTTCCATGTGTAGCTTCCATAACCATAGGTGGTAGTCACCGTATCACCTGGAATGTCCGAACTGCGGTGTTCCGGTTGAACGTATTGCGGGAGATTAGAGGAGATGATTTGCATGAACATTCTCTTCGCTTGCTCGATTCTACTGCATTCCCACAATGAGGATGCAAGGTCGTAGTATTGCTTGTAGTTGTAGGTGTCTGGTCTCCTTTTTATTAGATACCCGTACTGTAGGATTCTGCTTGTGTCTGCACTATCAGGATTTGGTGCGAGAAAATTAAACTGTGGTAAAGCTTGATACGACATTGATTGCATCGGCAATATCAATTCTTCGTTGGTTGAATCTGTCGAATCTGTTGCATTGGACTCTTGTGATAAGCATTGTATCGAGCTGTATAGCGCGAGAAGAGCGATGAGTATCCGTCTGTATATTGACATTACATTATTGCGCCGTTTAGTTTTTGTAGATATTGTGCAGTACGTTGGCAACGTGATACACCGTTTCAGTATTGTGTGAGCAACGTCACTTACCAATGGATGGCTGCACGATACTCGTCAATCAGGAGTTCCTCGACCTCCGGTTGATAGTTCCGAAGTTCATTGAGAAGTGTTTGGAATTTATGGTCGGTAAGTGAATACCGCCCACTGAGGATACCACGGCTTTCGATAAAGGCAATGCGGTAGGGCGTTGGCGGATGCGAGGAATCAATCCTTGCCGAATCCAACATATTCACGCGGTGGATGCGCTCGATTTCCCGCGACGGAAGTTCACGTATCATATCGGCATACCGCTCGAACATTCCTTTGCCACCCTTGGGTGCAAGCACCGCGGCTTGTTGTGCCGCCGCGAAGTACGGATAGTAGGCGAGTTTGTCAAACATTGAGAGTGCGTTTTTGTTGCCTGCAACAGTATAGGCAAGCAAGTCGGCGTAGTATTCACACCGTTGCGACTCGCGCCACATCAGCCACGACAGCATATAGGAACAACCGAGAAACAGTTGGGATACGCACCACGACAAAAGGTTAAATGGAATAGAGATAAGTTTGGTGTACAGTCCCACATCATCCGACGACATTATCTCGAACGGGTACGTGAGAACAAACCATTTCTCGAACATCACAGTACCGAAATGCTGCCAAAATCCCCGCGCCGGATCGCCGTTCACATCATGTGCGATTTCATGGGCTATAAGGGCAACACATTCGGCGGCACTTAGGGTGAGAAGCAGCGGATAACCGAGCGTGAGCACCCGCTTCCGTTTGATTCCCGCATAGCCCATACTTGCATTGAACTCTGTGCTGAGTACAACGTAATCGGGCATCGGTGCATTCAGCTCGGTGCAAATTCCTTCGATGACATTGAAGAGCGTCGGAACAGTGGTGCGCTGTAATGTCCGTTTCGGCATTGGTGCAACTTCCGGGCGCAGATACCATGCAATAAGACCGCAGAGCAACGCTCCCGCAATGGCGAACAGGTTAGGATACATAAGCAGTAACCACACACTCAAAGCAATCATAGAAATCCACAGTACCAAAGCACTGACTCCCACAAGCGACGAGAGGAAGGAAAAGATTGTGCGGCGCGGGCGAATATCTGTTGCCGAGCATACAGTATGGAACAGTGACGTGCTGTACTGCTTGGAAAACTTCTCGACAATAGTGTTGTAGATAGGCGCATATCCTGTTTCAGTACGGTTTTGCTTATCAGGCGCGATGTTCCATCCGCAGGCATCGCACCAATCCTTGTATCCTGCATACGAGGGATAGCGGTGATTGCAGTCGGGGCAGTTCTTGTATGTAACTTCAATACTCATAATCGGATTTCTGTGTAATTGTAATGAAATGACAGATGAAGAGTGAACTTCTAGCCGAACAAATCAAACATACACAAAAACGATCTCCCCCGCTTACACATCGCCTTCGGTTTCGATATCGGGAATATGGGTGAAGGCGATTCGCATGGGTGCCGCCCCGTGGCTAAGGGCGTGGTGCGCCCCCGCAAAATATACCGTGTGCCTGCCGAATTTGTTGTTGATGCGGTCAATGGCTGTGCTGAGTTGCGGCGCACCCTCCACATCGGGAAACAGCGGCTCGGTCGAGGACTCTATTTTCACAAGATTGAATAGCGTTACCGCCACAGCAACAGGTCGGGCGATACGCACGGGGGCATCGCGCCACTGGCGGGCAAGGACATCCACAAACACATGTGTATCGGTTGTTGGTTGAAACGTGGTTGCGCCGTCCCACCGCTCGCCGCTCAGATACTTCACCTTTGCATACACGCCGCTTGCTTTATAGCCGTAACTCCGCAGCCGCACCGCCGCTTTTTGTATCAGCCGTTGCAGCACCGAATACGCACCGTCGTGCGAGCGCAAGTGCGGTGGCAGCACATGGCTGTGACCCACAACCTGTTTATGCGTAGGCGGCAGCGACACAAGCTCGCCGCGCAAGCGTTCGTACATGCGCTCGCCCTCGATTCCACCCCACACGCGGCGCAGTTTCAGCTTTGATGCGCGGTAGAGTTGCTCAACGGTGTTGATGCCCGCAATTTGCAGACGGCGGTGCATCTGCTTGCCGATGCCGCAGAGGTCGGTAAGCGCAAGGGCGTAGAGTTTGTCGGGAATGTCGTCGCTGTCGAGAATGGTGCAACCGTCGGGCTTTTGCATGTCGGTTGCCGTTTTGGCAAGAAACACATTGGGCGCAATACCGATGCTGCACTTGATGTAGTCGCCAACACCGGCGGCGATACTGCGTTTGATTTCTGCGGCGGTGTCAATGGCGTTTTGCCGGATGCGCTTGCTGCCCGTCAGCTCGCACGCCATTTCATCAATGGACATGACCTTCTCTACGTGCAGGCATTGCTCGACGGCGCGGACAAGGCGGTGGTGGTATTCCACATAGAGGTAGGGGCGTGCTTCCACAAGCTGAATACCCGGGCAGAGTTGCTTTGCATCGCGGACAAGCGTTCCGGTTTTTACACCCATTCGTTTTGCCTCGTAGGATGCGGCGATGCACGATGTGGAATCAACAAGTGTGGGGACAACTCCCACCGGTTTCCCTCGTAATTCCGGACGCGCTTGTTGCTCTACCGAGGCGAAGTAGGCATTGAAATCAACAAAGAGATAGCGCAGCATGCGGGTGGTTCATCCGTGAACAAATGCAGGCATCCGGTTGCCTGTGTGTGCGGTAAATTTACGGCAGAGAACCTCACACACACGTGGCATTACACACACGTCCCTGCCCCTCCCGCTTCAACTCCGCTCAACGGGCAGAAGAGGAGGTTCTCAATCCACCTCACTACTCGGAGTGGGATGGGGAGAGGATGCACGTACTCCGAAGGGGAGGGGATTCGATAACGGTATTCTTTTTAGTCCGGGCATGTGTTTCAGCTACCTAAGAAAACACACAGATGGCAGAGTGGAATAACACCGTCAGGTTAACACTTGACAGGACGGAATATCTTGTAGCATAACATTGTTGAGACGCGCCGTGGCGCGTCTGTACGGCGCGGTGCCGTGATTCGCATTCTCCTCAAACGACTCGCTCATTCGCAGTTTTCATATAATCACCGGCAATAGATACGCGCATGATTCGTTCAGGAAGCGGTATTTTTTCACGAATAGCATTTCTCTATGATTCGCATACCGTATCGTGTTCATTCAACACGCTTGATTATGTCGCACCTTGTTGGTTTAGCTGTGTTCCTACCTCTGATGAGTATAGAAAGTTTTGGCAGTTCAGCCGATTCCACGTCAGGCAAACGATTTTCGTTGGGATTCGAAATCAACAAAACATTTACCCCTATAGATGGAACAATACTGTTCAAGCTACCCAACCTGAACAACCGACCGGAAGTTAACGATGTTCAACAAGCAATAACCAACTCGGAACGATACTCTGTCGGAGTATCCGTAGCGTGGAAAGCGTATGAACACCCCGTTGCCGTACTTTCTGTGATTACCCGTGCAGGTCTTGATTTCAGACACGTATCAACATCCAGTGCTACTCTCGACGTTGATAGTATAGAACTGGCACAAAGGGGGTATAGATTTTTCGGCAGTCCGGCAGGAGTCGGTATTGCAAGCACTGTGAGCACCACTACGTTGGATATAGACATGGGGCTACGGTTGCAATTCAAAGAGCTGCCTTTTATGATTACGCTCACACCCAGATTGAATATTCCGCTTCACTCCGTGTATCGCCAAGAGTATAAACCGGACGGTGATAAAGATTTGATGAGAGTTCGCAGCTTCGCGGATGGATGGAACATAGTGTCAATGGTAAAAGATGTGTCTGATTTTGGAGACAACATGATTAATGAGAATACTGCAATCACTTCATCTGTTCCGATTCAATTATCGTGGTATTCATCTGTGTCCGTTGTATTGAGGTCAAAAAGCGTACAGATTCTACCGACCATAGGTTTTCTCTATTCACCTTCACCGGTACTCAATACTGATAGAATACACCTTGACAGGTCTTCATTCTCTGCCGGTGTGGAACTGCGGGTTGACATCTGAGTGCGGGGTGCGGGTCAAAACGTATGGCAGTATCATGGCAGATGGCACAGGCGTGATTCGTTCTTCTATTCATAATCAATGCAGCAGCGGCAAACTCGATGCACAGCAAACGCCGTCGCAGCATCACAGAAAATTTATCATCTTCTGCGGGTTAGCATGGCATTGCCTTCACTGCGAAGTACTAATGCGACGGCTCCGAGCCCTGTATCTCCGCCCGCTGCGTCCGCCTTGCCGGAAAGCGCAGTCAGCCACCCACCAAGCGTTCTTGCGTTACGCTTTCAAAGAATACCCGCCAACAAAACCCCAAGCCAAACGAAGCTCCACAAGAGTCGTTTCGATTGCACACAAGGTTCATCTTTATATTGCCATTGAAGAACTATCCGACATACTCAACGAGGGAACAACATCATGGTTATTCGTGTCATCGTTATCAGTATATGTGCGGCGTACAGCATCCTTATGCTTATCGGCTGCACCCCGCGCTACACACGCAACCCGCTTGTCGGACGCATTAAAGGCGGAACTATACGGCGCGTCCCTTTCAACTCGCAAGGGGTTGATTACGGACCATCCGTCAGTGCCGATGGCAAAAGGTTGTATTACGTCTCCAACCGCAGCGGCTCTATGAACAATGCCACAGGTGTTGAATCCCACGATATGTGGCATGTGGATGTTCTCAACGATTCGGCGACGCTCTTCAGTACACCTTTTAACTCCGATACTGCACACCTCTACGGTAATCAAAGTTTGAATACAAAGATGAATGAAGGTGTCGGTGCATACTGTGCATCCACCAACGAGTTCATCGTCACGGGATGCAACAGGGAAGGCGGGAAGGGCGATTGCGACCTATACCGTTTCCTGCTCCAGCCCGACGGAACATGGAGCATTGCAGAAGGACTAAAAACAGTGAACACCGGATATTGGGAAAGCCAGCCCACTGTCTCGCCCGACGGCTTGCTTTTGGTCTTCTGGTCCAACCGCCCCGCACCCACCGTACAAATGACTACCGACAACGAACAACATCTGTGGTATTCTGTTCGCAGTTCGGCAAGCGACGAGTGGGGCGAACCCGCATATCTGGGAGAGGCGAACAAAAACACAAAGTCATGCGGACCCTTCCTCACGCCCGATGGCAAGTCACTCATCTTTTCGGCGGAGATGAGCGGGGGATTGGGCGGGCTTGATTACTGGATAATGGATCGTGACAGTACAGGAAAATGGCAAACGCCGCAGAACATGGGCGCACCGTTGAACTCAGCGTACCACGACATGTTTCTCACGATGCCGCTATCAGGCAACGTCATCTACTTCACATCCACCCCGCGAGAGAATCTTGTCAGCGCCGGCGGCTTGGATATTTTTCAATTGGTATTACCGCCCGCCGCCACAGTCGGCAAACCGTAACGTATTGGGTTTCGCCACCACAAAACAAAACAGCGCGATACGGAAACCCGTACCGCGCTGCGTGCATATCTTCTTTGCGTGGTTGTTTTAGCGCACGAACACCATGTAGCCAAGAACCGCCACAATACCTGCCATCATCATCACTGCGTAGTTCTGCGCCACGCCGGTCTGAATGCGCCGGAGTCGCTCGGCTGTTCCACCGATAAGTTGCGCCGTGCCGTTCACCACACCGTCAATTCCCTTCACATCGAATATCTTCCAGAGAAAGCTGTTCGAGAGCGTGTAGAACGTATTGACGAACACCGCTTGGTACAGTTCATCCACAAGATATTTCTTCGAGAGCAAGGCGTGCAGACCGCCAAGTTTTGCCGTCGGCTCGGTGCTTGCCTTGCCGTAGTTGCGGTAGAGCGACCGCGCAAGGAATATGCCGATGATTGCAATGACGGTTGAGGTTACCATCAAGCCGTATTCAATCGGCTCGACATGCGCCGCATGGCTGTGGTTCAGGATTTTGTCGGCATCGGCAAACACAGGTTCAAGCCAGTGTTCAAGTAGGTTGGGCGCATGCCCGAGCAGCGCACCCACAGCGTGCGGAATCCCGAAGTACCCGCCGATAATCGAAAACACGGCAAGCACCATCAGCGGAAATGTCATGCTCAGCGGAGATTCGTGCGGATGGACGTGGTGATGGTCGAAGCGTTCTTCGCCATGGAACGTCAGATAGAACATACGGAACATATAAAACGCCGTGCAGAATGCGGCGGCAACTCCAACACCCCACAGAACCGGACTTCCGCTGCTGAACGCCTTCCAGAGTATTTCGTCCTTCGAGAAAAATCCTGATAGACCCGGAATACCGGCAATCGCAAGCGTGCCGATGAAAAACGTCAGGTGTGTAATCTTCATGTGCTTTTTCAAGCCGCCCATTTTCATAATATCCTGCTCGTGGTGCATTCCGTGAATCACCGACCCCGCACCCAAGAAGAGCAACGCCTTGAAGAATGCGTGCGTCATCACGTGGAACACGCCCACCCAAAACGCACCTACACCAAGGGCGATAAACATAAACCCAAGCTGCGAGACCGTTGAGTACGCAAGCACTTTCTTGATGTCGTTTTGTGCGATGCCCACCGTTGCCGCAAAGAATGCGGTGCAAATCCCCACACCCGTTACCACAGCCAATGTGGTATGCGACGATGCAAAGACGACGTTGGTGCGGGCGATAAGAAAGATGCCGGATGTGACCATTGTTGCCGCGTGGATAAGAGCCGACACCGGAGTGGGACCTGCCATTGCGTCGGGCAGCCACACGCCAAGCGGTATCTGCGCAGATTTCCCTGTGCAGCCCAAGAATATCGCAAGACCCATATAGGTGATAATGTGCGCGGGAATCAATCCGCCGACCACCGCCGTTTGCAGTTTGTCGTAATCAAGCGAACCGGTGTATTGGTATGCGATAAACATGGCAATCAACATTCCGAAATCGCCGATACGGTTCACGATAAACGCCTTCTTGGCTGCGTCGCCCGTCCACGTGATATTCGTTCCCTCGAACTTTTGGTCGTACCAAAATCCGATAAGCAAATACGAGGCAAGCCCTACGCCTTCCCACCCTAAAAAGGTGACAAGGAAATTATTGGCAAGCACAAGGTTCAGCATCATGAACACAAACAGGTTCAGATATGCAAAGAACCGGAAGAATGATTTATCGCCGTGCATGTATCCGATGGAGTACACGTGGATAAGAAACCCGATTCCGGTGATAATCATCGTGAAGAGTATCGAGAGTTGGTCAACGCGATAGGCAAGGTCGGCGGTAAAATCGCCCGCGTGAATCCACGTGAAGAGCCGCACAACATGCGAGCGTTCTTCGGGCTGCATACCGGTCATGCCGAAGAAGATGCTCAAGGCAATCAGAAAGCCCGCACCCACTGTGGATGCGCCAATCATACCAAGCAGTTTTTCGTTGCCGATGCGCTTGCCAAACAGCCCCAGCACCACAAAGCCGATAAGCGGCAGTAAGGGAATTAAATAAACCTGTTCAATCATATCATTCTCAAGTGTATGTCCCGTTCCGTTATGCTATTGGTACGGCGCGGGGTGTTATGGACTATCGTTTCTTCTCTATCCTGTCTCTTCCATCCTGTCTCCGCTATGCGGCATTACCGCTTGGTAGAACAGGATTATTTGCCCGCCATGTGGAATATCCACCCGTTGAACATCATCAGAATGGAAATCGCGGTAAGCGTAAAGCCGACGTATCCCGCCGCACGCACCCCGCCTTTTTCCACCGGATTGACAATGCTTGACGCTGCAATCAGAATCCCTACAACCGCAAGGATAAGCGTGGTTGCCCATGCCGGCAGCGGTATAACATTGCTGTATTGAAGCGTGCGGACAAGAAAGAATCCGCCGAAAACGGCAATCATCATAAGAATACGACCGACAACCGTCATGCTGCCGCTGTCGTGATGGTGGTCATGCCCGCCGTGATGCTCTCCTGCGTGCATGTCGTGTGTTGTTCCCATAGTCGTTGTTGATGTAGTAAATGATAATGTGTAATTCTGTTGTTTCCTGTTGGGTTGTTATCCGGCTGTTACTTCGTCATAGACCAGTTTTTCGTAGGGGAGTTCGATACTTCGGAACGAAATCCGCATGGTTTCGTCCACGATCATCATCGAGTTGCGCTCCACTTTCATCCAATCGCTGCGGCGTGCGGTAATCGGCTCGCTGGCAACAAGTATCGTTGTGGGGCGTTTGCCGTCGGTTGCGGGGTCAATCACGCATCCTTCCACCGAGGTATTATACTGCTTGCCGAATGCGTAGTAGAGCGAGGCGGGCTGCACATCGGGGTTTGTTGTGTAGCGCACGGCAATAATGCTCGTTCCGTTGGTCAGGCACATGTTCAAATACGAGTGCTGCCGGATGCCGCTTTCAATGAGCAGCGAACTCAAATCATCCAACCCTTTGCTCATCGCATAGACCAAGTCATCGCACGAGACATCGCCCCACGGGTCGTCAATATGGTTCAGTATCAATCCGAACATGTGTTCCGAATCGGTTGAGCCGAGTATTGCATCGTAGGCGGTGTCTTTGAGTTGCCGCAGCAGCTTGCGCCGAATTTCCTTGAAGCCGAGAATCATACCGTTGTGCATGAACATCAGCTTGCCGCACATAAAGGGGTGCGAGTTCACTTCCTCGACCGTCATTCCGGGCGAGGCGGCGCGGATATGGGCGTAAATCAGCGGCGAGTAAATTTTCCGTGCAAGGTTGCGCAAGTTGCCATCGCTCCATGCGGGCTTGATAGAACGGAAAACACAGGGTTCGTTATCAATGGTCGGGGCATACCACCCTAAGCCGAAGCCGTCGCCATTGACCGCCACCGACATCTCGCCGGCGTTCACGCTCTGCGCGGTAATCAATGAATACTTGGGCTTGTAAAGCAGGTCGTCGGCAAGAAGCGGCGAACCAATGTAAGCAACAAATCGGCACATATAGGGCTGGGTTCTAAAAACGTGGGTCTAAAATACTAACGGAGCAAGTATCGGCAATTAGGAACGGCAGGGCGGGCGTTTAGCGAACCTGCTCTACGCGGCGTATCTGCGGCACATGATGAAGCAGAATCCGCTCTATCCCCGCGCGCAGGGTCATGATGGACATCGGGCACGTGCTGCAAGCACCCAGAAAACGGATAACTGCCGTTCGGGTGTCTTCCTCGAAACGGACAAACTCCGCATCTCCGCCGTCCTCCTGTAAATACGGTCGGCAGAGTTCGAGTGCCGTTGTGATATGTTCTTCTATTCCGCTGATACTGTCTGACATTCTGCTTGCCCCTTTCGTGCTTACAGTGTTATCTGAATCACCGGCGCGTCAAGGCGTCGTGCATTAACTATCCGTACTTGGCGTATCACATTCGCCGCCACCGTATGGATTGTTTTTGCAATCTCATAATCCATGTCGGGATTCAGCACTGCGGGTAAGCCGTCGTCGCCACCGGTGCGAAGTCCTATGTTGATAGGAATCTCGCCGAGCAGCGGAACGCCCGCTTCGCTGGCAACCATTGCACCGCCACCTTCGCCAAAGATGTGGTATTTCTTTTCGGGCGCATCGGGCGGAACAAAGTAACTCATATTCTCTACCACACCAAGAATTTCCACATTCACTTTGCGGAACATCTGTACGCTGCGGCGAACATCGGCAAGAGCGATTTCCTGTGGCGTTGTTACTACCACAGCTCCGGTAAGCGGCACTTGTTGCGTCAGCGTCAGTTGGATGTCGCCGGTGCCGGGAGGCAGGTCGAAAAGCAATACATCGAGTTCGCCCCATTGGATTTGCTCGACGAGGGTTTTGAAATATCCTGCAAGCATCGGTCCGCGTAGAATAGCGGCTTGGTCGCGTTGCATCACAAAACCAATCGAGGCAACCTTCACACCGTACTGTTCGTTCGGATAGCCAAGGATACGCCCGTCTTCTGTTTTTTCGGCGTGCATAGTTGCGCCGGCAAGACCGAACATCGTGGGTGCGCTTGGTCCGTAGATATCGGCATCGAGCAATCCCACGCGCAAGCCGTGCTGGGCAAGGGCGCAGGCAAGGTTTGCCGCTACGGTTGATTTCCCCACACCGCCTTTACCCGACGCAACGGCAATCAGGTTGTGCACATCGGGAAGCACGTGGGCGTTACCTGTCCGCTTTATTTCTTTTTCGCGTGCAATCACCACGGCGTTTGCTCCGTTAGCGGCGGATGCCACCGCTTGCTTTACGGCGGTGTCAAGGTATTCGGCGACATCATACACCGGCGGAACAATTTCAAGATAAACCTCAACCGTTCCATCCACTTCCTTAATGTCAAAAACCGCTTTCAGTTGTCCAAGGGTGCGCTGCAGGTCGGGGTCGTTGATATTCTCGACCGCTGTGCGTATCGTTTCTATTGTTGTTGTATCCATATTCACAATATCAGGGTAATAGTAGTAAAGCACCGCTTGTTGAAACATTATTCCACTTCGCGGGGTTGATGCCGCTAAAGGAATATCATTCCCCGTGCAATACGGCGGTGTAACGCCCCGCCTGAACAAGCGAGCCGCAAATCTACGGTGCAAACCACAGAACGGTATCAGAGAGTTCACCAGCCGTGTCAGCAGAATTATGAAGTGACGGAACACACAAAAACTGTGACTATGTCTGACACCGGAATGAAAAAGTGGTTTTGCCATCCGTCGGGAATGTGTTAGTTTGAAATCTTACAATGCAACATCACCGACAAAATCAACCGGTAACAACAATACAGATAGCAAACAATAGTTTATTCACTATCAGGTTTAATTTATATCTATGAATCGTTTCTTTACTTTATTAGCCGTTGTTGCGCTTGCAGCGGTTGCCACACAGGCACAACGCCCAATTCGTATCAGCGCAGTTGCAGGCGACAACATGATGATGCTTCCGTACACATCCGGAGGTCTTTCAACACAGCAAGCTGCTGGCGTATTGCCAAATGAGACCATGCCCGAAGGTCCCTACCGCATGAGTCCCCTTGAGCAGATATATATTCAAAACGATCAACTTGGTCCTCTTACCGACTCATCAATTTATATCAAAAGCGTAGATGGTTCGGGTGACAGTGCCCATATCGGTTGGCGTTATCCATCAGCAATCGGCGATCAATCAGGTAATATCCTCTATCAACAAACTGGGTTGGGTCAAGTATTCACCTCGCTACCGGGTACATTCCGAATTGATTCCCTCATTATGCTCATCTATTCAACTGATGCTCCACCGAATTTCAGCAAGTTAAACAGCCCGCTGCGTTGGATTCCGTTCTACGTTTCAACGAATGTCCGTTCTTCGACGTACCGAGGGCTACGCGAAGCATTTGATAATCTTGAGTTTTTAAATTCCGACTACGAAGAAATCAGTGCATCTACAGTAGCTGGTCAAGTTCAAGGCAATTCTGTTCGTGCATTTACCATGAATTTTTCTAATCCGATCAACATAGATAAGAACCGTCATTTTGGATTCATTTTCCGTAAAACAGATAATGATCCCGGAAACTTCTTCATGCTCGGACAATACGAGTGGGCACTTACACGCAATCAATGTCTTGGCGTGAGTATTGACCGCCATAAGGCAAACGATCCGTCAAGCGATACATTGAAGACACTTGCTCATAATATCGT